>JBAIXJ010000212.1:0-21312 GCA_037916645.1 Opitutales bacterium
GTTGGTTTCAGTTCATCTCATTACTATGAAACGCTCGATCCTCAGCAGTCTATTCTCGCTTCCGCTTATTTTGGGCGCGATGGGCCAATCGTCCCAACCGAAATTCGCCCCGAGCGCGATTGTCACCCTGGCCGATGGGTCTGTTCACCCCGTGGCGGACTTCGCTTTCTTTTCCTACGCCCGCAGAGGCGGCGGAGGATTCTATACACCCTCCTCCGGGGTTCGGCCTTGGTTACTTTATGTCGTACAGGGGCCGATCTGGCGAACATACGATCTCGCGGCGGTCAAGAGCGTCCACATTGCCGATGAGGGCACCGGCTGGCTGAACCTCAAAATCTCATTTCGTGACGGGACGAACCTTGCCGGAGAGCATCCCGCGTGGGTGTGGGATCGGACTTGGTTCGGCCACGGCGCTGTCTATCTCCAGGGCGAAGCGTCCGTGCTTGGCCGCATCGGGGCGTTTGAATGCCTGGTGCGGGACATCTCCACCATCGAAAGTGTCGATGGCGAAGCTCCGCGCGTTCAATTCCGGGTCACCCGCAAAGGACCCGACCAGCATACCGACCTGGCAACCCTTGTCGCTAATCTCCGATTCGAGCTTAGGTGGCGGGATGACACGCCCACCCTGCTGGACCGTTGGGGGTTGGACGACGACATGTCGGTCAAGGTCAATGACACGGTAATCTCCATCAAGCCGCGGGAAATCGAATCCATATCGACAATGACGGCTGGGGATCAATGGACGGCCAAGCTAAGAGACGGAAACACCGCTCGGATCGAACTTCCGCCGCGCATCTTCGGCAGACTGCAAAACGGCGACATTCTGTTCACAACGCTCTCCGACAACGGAGTACAAAACGTCACCAAGATCGAGTTCATGTGACGACGCCTGCGTGTATGTGCCGTCTCTGTTCAGATCCAGGAGCGACCCGCGCTCCGGGTCGAAGAGGCGCCGCTAGGTGCGAACGTTCGCGCCGTCGGTGAGGCCGGCCCGCCAGTCGCACTCGCGCCGCGCACGAATGTCGGGCCCCCTCCGCCTAGTGATTCAGCAGATGATCGGCCGCGAGGACGAGGAAGAGGTAATCCGTCGTGCCGCCGCCGTCTCCCCCGGGCCCCGGTCGAAAAGACGGCCCGTCCGAATAACGCTGCGCACCGTCGGGGCCAAAATGGCGCCAGAGAGCGTCTTCATTCACCCGGTGCGACCACCGCCAATGCCTCGCGCACGGCTTCGAGAAGCTGGCTCGAGGTGAATGGCTTCGTCAGGAGCCGGATCACTCCGAGGTTGGCCACAATCTTGCGCAGGTAGTCCGTGCCGAGCATCTGTCCGCCACCCGTGATGGCCAGGATCCCGAAATCGCACCTCAGGCGGCGCAAGGCCATGATCGTTTCGACTCCGTCCTTGTTGGGCATGATCAGGTCGGTGATCACAAGGTCCCAGGCATGCTTGCGAAACAGGGCCTCGCCCTGCTTTCCGTCCTCGGCCGTCTCCACCTCGTAGCCGGCGCGCCGCAAAGCCGCGGCCACCGCGCGGGAGACCGCTTCGTCGTCATCGATGAGCAAGATCCGGTTCATGGTTCCGGTTGGGAGCCTGTCGACGCAATAGGTTGTTCGGGTTTTCCTTCCGCCATTTCGGCACAGGGACGAGACGGTTTAGTCCATAAACCGCTGGCTTGCCCTGCGGTAGTGTGAAGACCCCAGGCGCTATCCAAGAGCCGGCGAGCGAACGCAGGGGCGCAGCCTTGCCTGCGCCCGCTTCGGCTCCTCGGACCGGCTCTACCGACTCAGGAGATGCTCGGTCGCGAGGACGAGGAACAGGTAGTCCGTCGTGCCGCCGCCGAGCACGTACTCGGTCTGCTGCCAGAGGAACGGCCAGGTGAGCAGCTCCGGGAAATCCGGCCGGACGAGCGCCGTGCCCGAGGTGATGCCGCCCGGCAGGTAGGTCCAGTCCGCCCGGTTGAAACCGTAGGCGACGGTGAGCGACTTCGCGCCCACGCCCGACACGAACGAGGCCGTGTTCGCCCCCGGATGGCAGCCCAGGATGAAATTCAGCGCGTTGACCGTGTAGTCGGTCGGAAAGAGGTCCGGGCACGCCACGTGCAAATAGTATTGCTCCACGCCGAAACGCTGGATTTCCCAACCCGCGCCCCAGACATAGGGCTCATACGGCACGCCGTACGGTGTCTGCCGCGCCCACTTGTCGACGGCGGCCCGGTAGGTTTTCAGCGCCCCGCGGATCTTCCCGCGGTAGTCGGCGTCGCCGATCCACGCCAGCGAGCGCGCCGCGAGCCAGCCGACGTGCTCCGCCCGCGAATCCTCGTCCTCGGCGAGCCGCGTGATACTCCGGCAGATCGGATCCGTCTGCCCCACCAGGAAATCGGCGTACCGCCGCTCGTGCGTCGCCTCGAACAGCTCGACGGCGGCGCCGATCCGTTGCAGCGGATCCTTCTCCTTCGTGCGCTCCCACAGCTGCTGCGCGATGTCCAGGCAGTCGCGGGAGAGTCCGTCGTTGAAGCCCCGCAGCGCGCGCCCCGCGGCGGCCAGGCCGGCGGCCACCTGCAGCTCGCGCCGGGGATTCTCCTCCGTGAACACCCACCGGTCGTCGGGCGAACCGGGGCGCCCGACCGGCGGCGCCGCCGCGGCGGGCGTCTTCGGGTCGAAGACCTGGTTGTCCGTCAGGTCCGTGGGATCGCCGAGGAAGACGTACTGCGGCAGGGTCGGCTCGATGATGCCGCGGTAGAGGCGCCCCATGGACTTGTACCCACCCACGATCGAGAGCGCGCCGTGCTCGATCTGCTGGAGGATGTCGGGCTTGCCGTCGGGCTGATGCAGCCGCACCTCGTGATGCTCCTGGTCGACGGTCGTCTCGTCGTAGGTGAGGTGGAAAGCCTCGAAGGCCAGCGCCAGGCCGCGGATGGTCTCGGACTGCGATTCCACCCGGAGATCGTAGTCGCCGGCGTCGTGCCAGCCGCCCCGGTCGAGCCCCGGCACGTGTTCGCCCGGCTGGAAGGCGCAGAGGGTGGACGGCCCCTGGGCGTAGCCGTCGAAATGCTCGTGGTTGACCGGCGCCATGCGCGCGTCGTCGAGGTGACACGCGCCGTGCCAGACGCGATAGCGGTCGCTCACCCGCATGTGGCACATCTGGATCGGGAGGAAATACTCCAGCGTGGGCTGCCAGACGTCGCGGGCGAAGACGGCCGGACCGATCGGAAAGATCGCGCTCCGGCTGCCGGCGTATTCGACCGTGTACAGGCCGGGCCGCGTCACGGCCGAGAAGTCGAACCGCCGGTAGTGGAACCGCAGGAACCGGCCCCAGTCCGCGGGCGCGGCTTCGAGGACCTTTTCGAAGCCACCGTTTTCGCCCAAGCGCAGGAGCGTGGCCGGCGGCTGGCGCGCGTCGCGCGCGTCGAGCTCGATCACGGCGATCTTCGGCTCCGCCGGCAGGTAGCCCACCTGCGAGACCTGCACGACCGGCGGCGACATCCAGCCCGGGAGCGCGTGCGGCGTGACCAGCCACTCGATCGCCCCCGCGGCGGCGCCCTTCGGCACGAGCGCGCGGACGATGAACCAGCCGTTGTCATGCCGGGCGCGGCCGTCCAGCAGCTGCAAATCGCCGCCCGCCACGTCCTCGATGGTCATCCGCTGCTCGTCGGACTCAGGCGCGATCACCAGCCGCCGGCCGGTCGCCATCGGCACGGCCTGGTAATCGCCGCGCGCGTCCCGTTCGCCCGGCCCGTCGTACTGGCGCGGAAAGGTGCCGGTGTGGGCGTCGAGGTAGTAGGGCTGGCCGAAGAGCCGGCCCGGGAACAGTTCGAGGTTGAAGCCAACGCGGCCCACCCAGTCGTCCGGCAGCGGCCGGTCGAGATCCACGACGATGCGGAAGGAATTGCCGGCGGCCCGGACCTTCACCGTGTAGCCGAGCTGCAGGTCGGGATAGTCGATCGGATTGAAGCCCTGCCGGTTCCGCTCCGGATCGGGGTACGCCATCCGCACGCGGATCTCGCCGGCGGCGCGGTCCACCTCGCGAGGCCCGACCTTGGGCACCGGGCTCCACTGCCCCGGCGTGGGCTCGAGGCGCAGGTCGCCGTTGGTGGCCACCCGGCGGCCGTTCTGGATGATGCTCACACCGGCCTGGTGGCCCTCCGGGTAGAAGTCGTGGGCGAGCATCACGTTGAGCCCCGGCATCTCGAGGTATTGCTGGTCGTTGACCACCAGCCCCGCCGCCGATGCCGCCGGCGCCGACCGGGCGTGCGGCGCGCATGACAACCCAAGACCGAGGCAAACGAAGAGGCGGGAAAACGGACGGAGGCGGAGTTTCATCGGGGCGGTGGCCTCGACAGTCCCACAGCCCAATCCGCGCGCAAGCGGAAAGCGCCTGGACTCGCTCCATCATCCGCCATCCTCTGCTGTGGCGTCGAAAATCGCTCAACTGTAGGCTGCGAGCTTGCTCGCGCCCAAATGGCGCCAGCGAGCTGGCGGCCTACAATCTGAACTGCAAGAACCAATGACCATGCTCCATCATTGCAGGTCGAGCACCGAGCCGAACTCCGGGTCAAACAGCCGCCGGTAGGTGCGCACGATCGTGCCGTCGGTGAGACCGGCCAGCCAGTCGCAGATGCGCCGCGCCTTGCCCGCCACCGCAGCCTCGGCCGCGACGAGCGCACCGACGTTGCGCGGCAGGATCTGGATGACGCGCGGGCCGGTCTCGACATAGTTGCGCCACGTCGTGTCCCAGAGGGCCGACAGCACCACGCGCGCCTTGTGCTCCATCTGGCAGAGCTGGGGGCTCGTGAAGATCACGTCGTTCGCCAGCTGCTTGAAGAACACGGCCTCGCGCTCGGCCTCCGGGGCGATGACCAGCTCAAACCGGTAGCGGTGGGTCTTCGCCGCCATGAAATTGTCGCGCTCCCGCAGGCGGCACGCCTGGATGAACTGGCCGATCTTCATTGAGAACACGTTTTCGAGGCGGTCGCCCCGGATCGCGTCGAATAACGCGTCGAGGGCCCGCTGGCGCCCGGCGTCGATCGCCTGGCCCGCCGCCCACCGCTCGATCCGCTCGATCGTCAGGAACCCGGCCCGCACGCCGTCCACGATGTCGTGCAGCGAGTAGGCGGTGTCGTCCGCCCAGTCCATGATCTGGCACTCGATGCTCTTGAAGGCGTTCAGCCCGTCGCCCGCCCGCAGCGCCGCCGGGATCGCCGCCCCGTCGAACACGTAATCGCGGTACATGCGCTGCGGATCGTAGAGGAAGTGCTGCGCCGGCGGGGTCGCAAACTCGCCGTAGAGGACCTTGTATTTCAGCACCGCGTCGATCAGGGCGCGGGTCGGCTGCAGGCCGCGCACCGAGCTCTCGTTCTGGTAGATCGTCTCGGTCAGGAGGCGCAGGGTCTGGGCGTTGCCCTCGAAACCGCCGTGCGCCCGCATGAGTTCCTGCAGGGTGCGCTCGCCCGCGTGGCCGAACGGCGGGTGCCCCAGGTCGTGGACGAGGCAGGCGGCCTCCACCAGGTCGGAGTCAATTTGGAAACCCTCCCGGAGCGGGCGGCCGCGGCTGAGCAGGTACTGGCAGATCGACCGGCCGATCTGGGCGACTTCCATCGAATGGGTCAGCCGGGTGCGGTAGAAATCGTGCTCGCGGGAAAGGAAGACCTGCGTCTTCGACTGGAGCTTGCGGAACGCGTGCGAGTGGATCACGCGGTCGCGGTCG
Organism: Opitutales bacterium; assembly: GCA_037916645.1. Classification (GTDB taxonomy): domain Bacteria; phylum Verrucomicrobiota; class Verrucomicrobiia; order Opitutales; family Opitutaceae; genus Fen-1467. Next base: position 5,702 of record JBAIXJ010000212.1, read on the forward strand.
ATCTGGAAGGCGCTCCGGTAGTCGGTCCGGCGCTTGCCGCCCCAGGTCTCGGCGTCGAAGGCGCTGTAGAACCGGTTCTGCATGGCCGACGGCGTAGGGGGGCAATCCCGCCGGCGCAATTGAATTTCCGCTTGTCCGCGGCCCAGCGCGGCGGTCGACTCCGGTCCGCCGATGTCCCACTTTGTTTTCCCCACCGCCCTCGGGCCCTGCGGCCTGGCCTGGAATGACGCCGGGCTGACCGCGTTTGTCCTGCCGGGGCGCTCCGAGGAGGAGACGGCGGCCTGGCTGGCCCGTCAGGCGGGGGCGACCTCGGCGGCGGTCGCGCCGGACACGGCGCCGCCCTGGGTGCGCGACTTGGTCGCGCGGGTCCAGCGGCATCTCGCCGGCGAGCTGCAGGACTTTTCCGGCGTGCCCCTCGACGCCCGCCGCGTCTCGGCGGTCGCCTGGCGGGTGTATTCGGCGGCACGGGCCATCCCGGCCGGGCGGACGGCCACCTACGGCGATCTCGCCGAGGCGGTGAACGATCCCGCGGCGAACAGCCGCGCGGTCGGCGCGCTGATGGGATCGAATCCCTGGCCGTTGATCGTGCCCTGCCACCGGGTGGTCGGCGCGGGGGGCCGGCTCACGGGCTTCTCGGCCGCGGGCGGAGTGCGCACCAAGGCCCGCCTGCTCGTCATCGAGGGCGCGCAACTGCTGGCGGAGTGACCTGGCGTGGCGGCGCCGCCGCGGTGCCGGGCGCTGCGCCGACCTGCGGCCGGCGGATGACACCCTTGGAGGTTGTTTCCGCCGCGGGCGCCGCTAGGCTGCGCGCCAACTCATCCCACTCATGGCCCAAAAAACGATGCGCGCCATCGGCAAACTCCGGCCCGGACCCGGCCTGGATCTCACCACCGTCCCCGTGCCCGAGCCCGGCATCAACGACGTGCTCATCCGCATCAAGAAGACCTCGATCTGCGGCACCGACGTCCACATCTTCAACTGGGATGCCTGGGCGCAGCAGACCATCAAGCCGCCGATGGTCATCGGCCACGAATTCGTCGGCGAGATCGTGACGGTCGGCGGCAACGTCGCCGGCTTCAAGCCCGGCGACCTGGTCGACGGCGAGGGCCACATCGTCTGCGGCCAATGCCGCAACTGCCTCGCGGGCCGCCGCCACCTCTGCAAGGACACCAAGGGCGTGGGCGTGAACCGCGACGGGGCGTTCGCCGAGTACCTGTGCATACCGGCAAGCAACGCCGTGCATGTCGACCCCTCCATCCCGCTCGACGTGCTCTCGTGCTTCGATCCGCTCGGCAACGCCACGCACACCGCCCTGCAGTGGGACCTGGTCGGCGAGGACGTGCTCATCACCGGGGCGGGCCCGATCGGCTGCATGGCCACGGCGATCGCCAAGAAGTCCGGCGCCCGCAAGGTCGTCGTCACCGACGTCAACCCGACCCGCCTCGCGCTGGCCCAGCGGATGGGCGCGACGCGTGTCGTCGACGTGTCGCGGGAGAACCTGCGCGACGTGCAGCGCGAACTGGGGATGAAGGAGGGCTTCGACGTCGGCCTCGAGATGTCCGGAAACCCGCGCGCGCTGAACGACATGATCGACAACATGTTTCACGGCGGCCGCATCGCCCTGCTCGGCATCATGCCGGAGAAGGCGGCGATCGACTGGAACAAGGTGGTCTTCAACATGCTCACGATCCGGGGCATCTACGGGCGCGAGATGTACGAGACGTGGTACAAGATGACCGCCCTGATCCAGAGCGGCCTCGACATCACGCCGGTGATCACGCACCGGTTCCCGTTCACGGAATTCCAGGAGGGCTTCCGCCTCATGCGCTCGGGTCAGTCGGGCAAGATCGTGCTCGACTGGGAGCACGCCTGACGCCCCCGCCCGCGCCGGAGGGACCACCGGCGCCGCCGGCGCTCAGCCGACGCTCAAGTGGTTCACCAGCTCGCCGACCGCGATGGCGAGGCAGGCGGACAGGAGCGTGCCGACGAGCACGTACTCCATGGCCGCGCGGTCGTCGGTGTGCCGCATGTGCGCAAACGCCTTGGCCAGCAGGACCAGGCCGACCGCGTCGTAATGGCCCCCCAGCACGAGGAAATAGATCAGCGCCCGCTCCAGGAACCCGATGGCCCGGCCCCGGTCGTACGCCACCACGTCGACCTCGTCGGAATCCGGCGTGCGGGGCTTGAGGTTCAGGTAGTCGAAGACCGCGCGGACCGCCAGGTTCATCTCGCTCGCCGCGACCACCAACCCGAACAGCGTGAGCATGGCGGAGGTCGAGAACGAGCTTTGGAAGATGGCGTCGAACGCGGTCCACTGCCCCATGCCCTCGAACAGCGCCTCGATGGCCGGCCAGAACTTCAAGCCGAAGGCGGGCGAGAACCAGACGCTGAGCAGAAGCAGGTAGACGACGCCGAGCACGAAATGGCCGGCGTTGCGCCGCCAGCCCAGCACCTCCCACAGCACGCCGGCCACGTTCATGACCACGACCGTCGCCGCCGCGGCCAGCAGCCACGAGTGCCATTCGAAGAGCGACAGCCCCGCCAGCTCGATCGCCGTCTTCAGGCCCCACAGCCGCCAGTTCACCCCGCCCTCGCGCAGGTGGTAGCACAGCCGGGTGATCAGAACCAGGTTGGTGAAGACGAGAAAAACAAGGCTCATGGTCGGGCGGTACTGGGGTTGGCGACTCGGGGGCCCAGTCATCACAGAAACGGACGCCGGCGTCCAGCCTAGGTGTCGCCGGCCCGGCGCCGCCGCCCCGCCCTCTTTTTGCTTAGGCTTTGCCGCCGCAGGCGCCATACTCGGCCCATGCTCAACCCAGCCCTCGCCGGGCACCTCCAGTCCACCCTCGCCGAGATCGAGCGCGCCGGCCTCTACAAGCGCGAGCGCATCATCGCCACGCCGCAGCGGGCGCACATCGCGGTCACCACCGGCCAGGAGGTGCTCAATCTCTGCGCCAACAACTACCTCGGCCTCGCCGACCACCCCGAGGTCATCGCCGCCGCCCGCGCCGCGCTCGAGCGCTGGGGCTACGGCCTGGCGTCGGTGCGCTTCATCTGCGGCACGCAGCAGGTCCACAAGGACCTCGAGGCCCGCCTCAGCGCGTTCCTCGGCACCGACGACACCATCCTGTATTCCTCGTGCTTCGACGCCAACGGCGGGCTGTTCGAGACGCTCCTCGGCGCGGAGGACGCCGTCATCAGCGACGAGCTGAACCACGCGTCGATCATCGACGGCATCCGCCTCTGCAAGGCCCGGCGATACCGGTACAAGAACAACGATCTCGCCGACCTCGCGGAGCGGCTGCGGGAGGCCCGGGCCGCCGGCGCGCGCCACCTTCTCATCGCGACCGACGGCGTCTTCTCGATGGACGGCTTCATCGCCAACCTCCGCGGCATCTGCGATCTCGCCGAGGAGCACGGCGCGCTCGTCATGGTGGACGACAGCCACGCCGTGGGCTTCCTGGGCCCGCGGGGCCGCGGCACGCCCGAGCAGTGCGGCGTGACGGGCCGGGTCGATCTCATCACCGGCACGCTGGGCAAGGCGCTCGGCGGGGCCAGCGGCGGCTACACCAGCGGCCGGCGCGAGCTGATCGACCTGCTCCGCCAGCGGTCGCGCCCCTACCTGTTCTCCAACACCCTGGCGCCGGTCGTGGCCGCGGCGTCGATCGCCGCCCTCGACCTCCTGAGCCGGTCGACCGAGCTGCGCGACCGCCTCGAGGCCAACACGCGCTTCTTCCGCGACGGCCTCACCCGGGCGGGGCTCACGATCCGGCCCGGCACGCATCCGATCGTGCCGGTGATGATCGGCGACGCCGCGCTCGCCCAGCGTCTCTCGGCCCGGCTGCTGGAGAAGGGCGTCTATGCGATCGGCTTCTTCTACCCGGTGGTGCCGCAGGGCGCGGCCCGCATCCGCACGCAGGTTTCCGCGGCGCACACCCGGGACGACCTCGAGTTCGCCGTACGGGCGTTCACCGAGATCAAGGCGGAGTTTGGATTGTGACCCGGCTCCGTTCCCGCCATCGTGCCGGCATCATGAGCCTCCCGTCCCCCCTGCGGCGGAGCCTGCTCGCGGCGGCCCGCCGCGCCGCGGCCCACGCGCACGCCCCCTACTCCAAGTTCCGCGTCGGCGCGGCCGTGTTGACCGCCAGCGGGAAGATCTTCGCCGGGGCCAACGTCGAAAACGCCTCCTACGGGCTCTCGTGCTGCGCGGAACGCTCGGCGGTCTTCGCGGCCGTCTCCGCCGGCGAGCGCCGGCTGACCGCCGTGGCGCTCTACACGCCGACCCGGAAACCGGTGACCCCGTGCGGCGCCTGCCGCCAGGTGATCAACGAATTTGGGCCGCGGGCGTTCGTGATCTGCACCTGCCGGTCCCGGGATCGGATCGAGACCACGCTCGACCGGCTCCTGCCCGCCGCCTTCGGCCCGCGCAATCTCCGCTAGGCGCGACCGCCCGCCCGGCCTAGAGGCGCGCCAGAAAATCCCGCAGCGCCCGCCAGTATTCGTCCGGGGCGGACTCGACCAGGTCGTTGTGGTCGGCGCCCTGCACCCAGAGTTTTTCCTTCGGCCCCGGCGCCGCGTCGTACAGCCGCTGCCCGTGCCAGAACGGAACCGTCCGGTCCGCCGTGCCGTGGATGACGAGGACGGGGCAGGTCACCCGCGGCATCTTCTCCAGGTTGACGAACTTGTCGAACGGCGCGAGGCGGACCCGGGTCATGACGCGGAAAGCGCTGACGAAGGCGCTCTGCAGCACGAGGCCGCCCACGCGATGGCGCGCCGCCAGGTCCACCGCGGGGCCGCCGCCCAGCGACCAGCCGTAGAGGACGATCCGGTCCGCCGGCACGTGCAGCTCGTCCGTGACGTACGTGAAAACCGTCTCCGCGTCCCGCAGCGTCGCCGGTTCGCCCGGCTGGCCGCCGCTGCGGCCATAGCCGCGGTAGTCCCACGCCAGGACCGATACGTGGAGCTGGCTCCGCAGCTCCTGCAGGTGCGCCTCGCCCTGGCCGAGGTCCTCCGCGTTGCCGTGAAAGTAGATCAGCGTGATCCGCGACGACGGATACGGCAGATAACGCGCGGCGAGCTCCACGCCGTCCGGCATCGTCAGCTTGAGGATCCCCGGGCCGTCCGGATAGGTCGGCGGCGGAGGCAGGAAGATCATGCCGTCGGAGAAAAACCAGCCGAACGCCAGAAGGGCGACGTAGGCGACGGCCACGGCACCGACCGCCACCTCGAGATACGAAAGCAACGCCATGGCCCGCGGACCCGCCATATCACGCCCCACCGCCGAGGAGGTCGCGCACGGCCGCCGGGATCTGTGCCGGCGGAATCTCCTGCTCGGTCCGCGCCGTCAGGTCGCGCAGCTTCACGACGCCACGCGCGAGCTCGGCGCCGCCGAACAGCAGGGCCACCTTCGCCCCGGATTCCAGCGCCGCCTTGAGCTGTTTGCCGAACGCCGTGTCCTTGAGTGTGTACTCGACGCGCGTGCCGGCCGAGCGGAGCGCGTGGATGACCGGAAACGCGGCGCTGCGGCCGGCCTCGCCGTCGCAGGCCACATAGACCTCGGGCGCATCGACCCACGGCGGCATCAGGCCCCGTTCCTCCAGCAGAATGCCGGTGGTGACGTCGCCGATCGCAAAACCCACGGCCGGCAGGTCGGGCCCGCCGAGCTTCTTGACCAGATCGTTGTAGCGTCCGCCGCCGGCGAGCGCGCGGAGGTCGCCCTTGCGGTCGAAGGCCTCGAACACGAAGCCGGTGTAGTAGGCCAGCCCACGCACCACACCCAGGTCCACCTCGACATACGGGGCCAGCCCCATGGCCGCGAGGCCGCCGAGCAGCCGGCGCCACTCGCCGAGCCGGCGCTCCAGGTCGGCCCCGCCCAGGGGCTGGAGGGTGGCCGCGAGCTGTTCCAGGCTCTTGATCTGCAGGAACGCCAGCACCCGCTGCTTCAGCGCGGGATCGAGCGCCCCGTGCTGGTCGGTGTAGCCCTTGAACGCGGCGTCGCCGATCTTGTCGTATTTGTCGATCGCGGCGAGCAGCGCCCCGACGCGGGCCGCCTCCAGCCCCAGCGCCTGCAGGTAGTAGAACCAGAGGTCCCGGTCGCTCAGCCGCACCTTGAAATCCTGCGCGCCGAGCCCGAACGCCGTGAAGCACTGGATCAACAGCGCGATGAGCTCGATCTCGGCCTCCGGCCCCGCCTCGCCGAAAATGTCGGCGTTGAGCTGGAAGAAACTCCGCTGCCGCCCCTTCTGTGCGCGCTCATAGCGGAAAAACTCACCGATGTTGAACCACTTGACCGGCCGCTTCAGCGCGCTGGCCTTCGCCCCGACCATCCGGCAGACCGTGGGCGTCAGCTCCGGGCGCAGCGCGACTTCGCGCCCGCCCTTGTCCGGGAAGCTGAAGAGCTGCTGCTCGATCTCCTCGCCTGACTTGGCTTTGTAGAGCTCGAGCGGCTCGAGCACCGGCGCATCGTATTCGATGAAGCCGAACGCCCGGGCCGACTGGCGCCAGCACCGGAAGATGTGGTTCCGGCGCGCGAGCGCCTCAGGATAGAACTCGCGGAATCCGGGGAGGGACTGGAACTGCGGCATGCAGCCGCTCAGGTTGCAGGCGGCGGCGGCGTTTCGCCACCCTTATTTTGCAACGTCCCCAGATCCAGCTTCTTGAGCTTCGCCTTGAGGATCTTGCCGGATTTGAATTTGACCACCGCGCGTTGCGGAATGATGACTTCGGTCTCCGGCTTGTTCGGGTTGCGGCCCACCCGGGCCTTGCGGACCTGAACCTCTAGAACGCCAAAATTGCGCAGCTCCACGTTTCTCCCAGCCGCCAGCGCGTTCATGATGATGTCCAGAGTCATTTGTACGGTGGTCTGCACTTCCTTCTGCGGAAATCCCGTCTTCTCGTAGATTTGCAGCACAATCTCGCGTTTTGTCAGGTTGGTGGACATGTTGTTTCCTTTCTCAAAATCCAATGTGAAAACGGCTTAAGGTATTCGTACAGCAAAATCGGTCAACAGCAAAGGCTTACATTTTTCCCTAAAAATGAGTGAGAAGGAACCAACCGATCCCTTGGAGCCCCTACCGGGGCAGATCCGCGATTTCCTCCGCCGGGCGGGGGTCAAAACGGTGCCGTTTGCCTCTGCACCGGCCCCCACCCCGCCGGAGGCCGCCCCCGAGGCTGACCCGGAGCACGAGGCCACCCTCCAGCGCATCCGGGAGTTCAACCTCAAACCGCGCGAGATCAGGGATTACCTGGACCGGTTCGTGATCCAGCAGGCGGAGGCCAAGAAGGTGCTCTCCGTCGCGATCTGCGACCACTACAACCACGTCCGGCAATGCCTCGAGGACCCGGCCCTGCGCGAACGGGACTACGCCAAGCAGAACATCATGCTCCTCGGCCCGACCGGCGTCGGGAAGACCTACCTGATGCGGTGCATCGCCAAGCTTATCGGCGTGCCGTTCGTCAAGGCCGACGCCACCAAGTTTTCCGAGACCGGCTACGTCGGCGGGGATGTCGAGGATCTGGTGCGGGACCTCGTCAAGCTCGCGAATGGCGATGTGGACCTGGCCCAATACGGCATCATCTACATCGACGAGATCGACAAGATCGCCTCGGCCGTCAGCGCCGCCGGCGGGCGCGACGTGTCCGGGCGCGGCGTCCAGATCAACCTCCTCAAGCTGATGGAGGAGACCGACGTCAGCCTGCACAGCCAGACCGACATCGCGGGGCAGATCCAGGCGCTGATGGATTTCCAGCGCGGCGGCCGTCCGCGCAAGCGCACGATCAACACCCGCCACGTCCTGTTCATCGTCAGCGGGGCCTTCGACAAGCTCGCGGACCAGGTCAAGCGCCGCGTGCAGAGCAGCCGGATCGGCTTTGCCGCGGGCGGGCGCGACCAGCCGCCGGACGAAAACGACTACGTGCGCCTCGCCCAGAGCCGCGATTTCATCGACTACGGCATGGAGCCGGAGTTCATCGGCCGCCTGCCCGTGCGGGTGGCGTGCCAGGCGCTGACGCCGGCGGACCTCGAGCAGATCCTGCTCACGGCCGAGGGCAGCATCCTCCAGCAATACCGCGCGGATTTTTCCGGCTACGGCATCGATTTCGAGATCACCCGGGAGGCCGTGGGCGAGATTGCCCGGCAGGCCCACGCGGAGCAGACCGGCGCCCGCGGACTGATGACGGTCCTCGAGCACGTCCTGCGCGACTTCAAGTTCGAGCTGCCCTCGACCGCGATCAAATCGTTCCGGATCGACGGCACGACGGTCGCCCAGCCGCAGGCCACGCTCCGCGGCCTGCTGAAGGAGAATGCCGCCGTCCAGCGCGACGTGCTCAAGGCGGACGTCACCGCCTTTGCCGCCCGCTTCCAGAAGGACCACGGCTTCGAGCTCGTGTTCGAGGAGGCGGCCGTCGAACGGCTGATCGAGCTGAGCCTCGCGACCGACAAGACGATCCGCGCGCTCTGCGAGGAGAAGTTCCGCGATTTCCAGCACGGGCTCAAACTGATCTCGCGCGACGGCGAGCCCCGCCGTTTCACGATCACCCGCGAGGTCATCGACTCACCGGACAAGGTGCTGTCCCGCTGGGTCGTCGAGAGCTTCAAGGGCGCCACCGCCTGAGGCGGACCCGGTCCCGGCGGGCTCGCGCGATCGGGATTGCCCTGCCGCGCCCCGGGCCATCGACTCCCCGGCTGCGAACCCTCACGCCATGCCCGATCCCGCCGTCGTCCAGGCCATGTTCGGCCGCATCGCCCGCCGGTACGATCTGGCGAACCGGCTGCTGAGCGGCGGGGCCGACCGCCGCTGGCGGCGTCGGCTCGTCGCCGCCGTGGGCCGGGCCCGCCCGCAGGTGGTCCTGGATCTGGCGACCGGCAGCGGCGACGTGGCGCTGGCGCTGGGCCGCGCCCTGCCCGAATCGGTCGAGATCACCGGCATGGATTTCTGCGCGCCGATGCTCGAGGAGGCCGAGGCCAAGCGCCGCCGCGCCGGCGGGCTGGCCCACGTGCGTTTCCGCCCCGGCGACGGCATGGCCCTGCCGGTGGCCGACGCCACGGTCGACGCGGTCACGATCGCATTCGGCCTGCGCAACATGGCGGACCGCCGGGCCGCGCTGCGCGAGATGCGCCGCGTCCTGCGCGCGCCGCACGGCCGGCTCTTCGTGCTGGAGTTCTCGCAGCCCAGGCCCTGGTTCCGGCCCTTCTATTATTTCTACCTGCGGCGTTTCCTGCCGCACCTCGCCGGCTGGATAACCGGCGAGCGCACGGCCTACGACTATCTCGGGGACACGATCGGAACCTTTCCCGGTCGCGAAGCGCTGGCGCAGGAGCTCAAGGATGCCGGCTTCACCGCGGTCGCGGCCACGGCGTTCACGTTCGGCATCGTGGCCCTGCACGAGGCGTCGGTGTAGCGTGGCGCGCCGCCCGCCGGCGATGCGCGGACGAGCGCGGAAACACCAGCGCGCCGCCTCGCGTGCCGGCGCCATCAGAGTGCGGACCGTCTCGCAAAGCAATTTTCGTGCTAGTTCGACATTTGCACACTTGCCTCCCGTCCCCATCTGCGCTTCGCTGCCGGTGTGGCTGCGCTCAAGCTGATTCTCAACGAGCTCCATTACGAATTGGTCCGCAAGATCGCCGAAGGCGGGATGGGCGTCGTCTTTGAGGCGTTGCAGTACGGCGCCGGCAATTTCCGCAAGGTCGTGGCCATCAAGCTCATTCGTGAGGAGTATTCCAGCATTCCCGAGTTCCAGAAGAACTTCATCGGCGAGGCCCGGCTCGTCGCCGACCTGATCCATACCAACATCGTCCAGACGTACCATCTCGGTCTGGTCGGCGGGCAGCACTACATGGTGATGGAATTCGTAAGCGGCGTGAATCTGGAGCAGTTCCTCGACCGCCATCACCAGCTGCGCCGGCCCGTGCCCGTCGACTTTGCGGTCTTCATCGCCTCGCGCGTCGCCCGCGGCCTGACCTACGCCCACCAGAAAACCGACCGCGCCGGCCATCCCCTCAACATCGTGCATCGCGACGTCAACCCGAAGAACGTGATGCTGGCCTACGAAGGCGACGTGAAGCTCACCGACTTCGGCATCGCGAAGGCCCTGAACCTGATGTACAACGAGGAGGGCAAGGTCATCCCGGGCAAGGACGAGTATTGCTCGCCCGAGCAGGCGAGCTACGCGATCACCGACGCCCGCGCCGACCTCTTCTCGCTCGGGGTTGTCCTCTCGGAGCTCCTGCTCGGTCGGAACGTTTTCCGGGCCGACGACCGGCTCCAGTCGCGGAAGAACATCCTGTCGATGCCGATCCCGCGCTTCGGCGACCTGCGCAAGGAAATCGACGCCAAGCTCGAGACCATTCTCCGCAAGGCGCTGGAGCGGAACCGCGAAAAGCGCTATCAAGCCGCCTTTGATCTCCTGACGGACCTGGAGCTCTACCTTTACAGCGACCGCTACGGACCGACCAACGAGAAGCTGGGCGTCTATCTGCGCGAGCTGTTCGGGCAGCCCGAATCCGCCGGCGCGCTGATCGCCTCGCCCACTCTGCCCGCCCATTGAGCGGCCTCCCTTCCGGGGACTTGAACGATGAGTGGTCCGGGTTTCCACCAGCATCTCAGTCAGCGGCAGACCCAGCAGATGGTGCTGGCGCCGCAGCTGCGGCAGTCGCTGAAGATCCTCCAGGTCGCGGCGCTCGACCTGCGCACCGTGATCCAGGAGGAGCTGCAGAACAACCCGACCCTGGAGGACCTGCCCATGGACGGCGTCAGCCTCGACCAGGGGGCCGAGGACGGGAGCGCGCCGAAGGAGAGCGGGGACAACGCCGACAACCGCGAGGAGCTCGATTTCTCGAAGGAGTTCGAGGTCCTGAACAAGCTCAACGAGGACTACCGCGACTACCTCGCGGAGGCGGGCGGCGCCCAGCCCTACACCTCCGAGGCCGCGGAGAAGCGCCAGCATTTCTTCGACTCGCTCGTCAGCGAGACCTCCCTGCAGGAGCACCTCATGCGGCAGGCCGAACTGTCGGATTGCCCGCCGCGGATCCTCGCCGCGTTCCGCTATCTGGTCGGAAGCCTTGACGACCGCGGCTTCCTCACGGCGAGCCCCGCCGACATCGCGCTCATGTCCGGGCTGCCGCTGGAGGACGTGCAGGAGGCGCGGAAGCTGCTCAAGACCTTCGATCCCCCCGGCATCGGCGCGCAGAATCTGGAGGAATGCCTGCTGTCGCAGCTGGAGGCCAAGGGCCAGGGGACCTCGCTCGCGGCGCGCATCGTGCGCGATCACTTCGAGTTGCTCACCCGCCGCCGCATCCCGGATCTCGCGCGCCGGCTCGACGCCTCGGTCGACGAAATCCAGGCCGCCATCGAGGAGATCGGCACCCTCGACCCGTCGCCCGGCCGCCGGTTCGCGGACGACAGCAACCGCGTCGTCGTCCCGGACGTCACGGTCGAAAAGGACGGCGACAAGTGGCTGGTCCACCTGAACAGCGACTACATCCCGCGGCTGCGGATCAGCCAGACCTACAAGGACCTCATCGCCAAGGGGCAGCTGTCGGCGCAGGAGCGCGACTATCTCCGCGAGCGCATGCGCTCCGGTCGGTTTCTCATCAATTCGATCGAGCAGCGCCAGCAGACGATCGAGCGGATCACGCGCGAGATTCTCAAGGTCCAGGAGGAGTTCTTCGCGCAGGGCGTGTCGCGCCTGAAGCCGCTCACGATGACCCAGATCGCCGACGCGGTGGGCGTGCACGAGACCACGGTGAGCCGGGCGATCGCCAACAAGTACATCCAGACGCCGCACGGCGTGTTCGAGATGAAATACTTCTTCACCCCGGGCTATCAGGCGCAGAGCGGCGACGCCGTGTCCAACACCAGCGTGAAGGAGATGATCGCCGACCTCGTCGCGGGCGAGGACAAGGCGCATCCGATGAGCGACCAGGAAATCGTGGCGCGCTTGAAGGAGAAGGGGCTCAACATCGCCCGGCGCACCGTCGCCAAGTACCGCGAGGAGCTCGGCCTGCTCCCGAGCAACCTGCGGCGCGAATACACCTAGGATCCGACCCGGCGCCGGCCACCCCGCCGGCTCCCCACGGCGGGATGGCGGCGGCGGGACTCAGGACGGGCCGAAGTCCCGGATCGCCTGCGCCACGGCGGTGCCGCGGTCGCGATCGACGAATGCCAGGATCCGGACGTGGTCGCCCACCTGGATGTCCTCGAGCATGATCGGCCGGCCGGCCCGCGTGCACTCGACGGTCGCCGGGGTGTCGATGATGATCCCATTCACCGTCAGGTTGTCCTCCGCCTTCACGCGCACCGTCCCCTCGATCACCTGGTTCTGGCTGACTGGTGCGAGCTCGTTGCCCCGACCCGTCCCGGTGCTCACCTGCGCCGGCAGCAGGCCGACCCAGACCAGTCCGCCGGCGGTCCCCAGCGCCAATCCACGCAACAGCTGTTTGATTTTCATGCCTCCCGGCGGGAGCAGGGCGCGTGCCCGGTCGCCCAACCCGATGCGGGCCAACGATCCCCCGCGGCCCCGCCGGCTCGCGGGTTTCAAATCGCACCGTTTGCCGGCCGCCGCCGTTGCAGGGCGCACGAGCGGGGGCGGGCCGCGATTCCCCGCTCGCCGCCCCGTTCAGGCCAGGGCCAGGTCCGGCGCGATGGCAAGCCCGAGCTGGTCGCTCCGGTTGCAGCCCTCCGGGTCGCACCACGCCGCGAACGCGATCATCCCGGCGTTGTCGCCGGTGTGCGCCGGCCGGGCCGCGAGCAGCGGCACGCCCTGTTCGGTTGCCACCGCCGCGAGCGCGGCGCGCAGGCCCCGGTTGTTGGCCACGCCGCCCGAGACGCCCAGGCTCGCATACCGCGCGCCACCGCCGGCGCCGCGCCGCAGCGCCACCGCGCTCTTCTTCGCCAGGGCCCCGAGTACCGCCTCCTGGTAGCCGGCGCAGAGATCCGCCCGCCGCGCGACGACCTCCTCCGCCGGCAGCTTCTCCACCAGGTACCGGAGGCTCGTCTTGAGGCCGGAGAAACTGAACGACAGATCGTCGTTGGGCTGGATGCCCCGGGGAAAGCGATGGGCGTCCGGACGCCCGGCCGCCGCGTGCTGCTCGATGAGCGGGCCGCCCGGGTAGCCGAGCCCGAGCAGCTTGGCCCCCTTGTCCAGCGCCTCGCCGGCCGCGTCGTCGCGGGTGGTGGCGAGCACGGTCAGGACGCGGTGCCGGTCGATCGAAAACAGCAGCGTGTTGCCGCCCGACACGATCAGCCCGAGGTGCGGCAGCAGGGCGTCGCGCCGGGCGGCAAACGCCGCGGGCTGGGCCTCGTGCTCCGCGATGAACGGCGACCAGGCATGGCCCCGCAGGTGGCTCACGCCGATCAGCGGCACGCGCCGCTCCAGCGCCAGCGCCTTTGCCGCCGCCACGCCGATGGCGAGGCAGCCGGCCAGGCCCGGACCGTAGGTGACGGCCACCGCGGTGAGATCCTTCAATCCGCCCTCGTCGCGCAGCCGCTGCAGCAGCCCGGGGAAGATGCGCAGGTGCTCCCGCGTGGCGAGGTCCGGCACCACGCCGCCGTAGCGCTCATGCAGCACCATCTGGCTGTGCACCAGCTCCGTCACCAGGCCGCGCGCCGGATCGAACACCGCCACCGCCGTCTCGTCGCACGAACTCTCGAGGGCGAGGATCATCGCCGGACCTCAGCGCCCCGCCGCGGGGACCGCCGGCGCCGCGCTGCGGGCGGTGAAGAGATCCACGCCCTTGAGCACCTCGACCGCCGTCTCGAGCGGCCGGTCCTTCACCGGCGCAAAACCGAAGCGGGCCTCGAACTCCTTGGGATCCGTGAGGTCGCCGCGCAGCCGCTGCAGCCGCAGCTTGGCCTCGTCCTCCAGCGACACCGCCACCGGGATCTGCGGCTCGATGCCCTTCTCCTGGATGCTCACGCCGCCGGGCGTGTAGTACAGCGCGGTCGTCAGCCGGAGCGCCTCGCCGTTGTTCAGGCGGAAGACCGTCTGCACCGAACCCTTGCCGAAGGTCCGCTCCCCCACCACCACGGCGCGGCCGGTGTCCTTGAGTGCGCCCGTGACCACCTCGGCCGCGCTGGCCGTGCCGGAGTTCACCAGCACGGCGATCGGGAGCTGGAGATTGCCCGCCGCGGAGCCGGCGCGCAGCTCCTGGCGGCTGTCGGGCGTCCGGCCCTGGGTGTACACCACGAGCTCGCCGGGTTTGAAAAACGGTTCCGCCACGTCGACGGCGGCGTCCAGCAGCCCGCCGGGATTGTTGCGCAGGTCGAGCACCAGGGCCTTCATGCCCTGTGCCTGCAGCCGCTTCACCGCCTCCCGGCACTCGGCGCCGCTGTGTTCGCTGAACTGCACGAGCTGGAGGTAGCCGATGCCGTCGCCCAGCAGGCGCGCGTCCCGCACGCTTTCGACCCGGATCACCTCCCGCGTGATGGTCAGTTCGAGCGTCTTCTTCGTCGAGGGCCGGAACAGCGTCAGGTCCACCTTCGTGCCGGGCTTGCCGCGCAGGCGGTCGACCACCTTGTCCATCCCCAGCTTCTCGAGCGTCTGGCCGTCCACCTTGACGATCTGGTCGCCCCGCTGGATGCCGGCCCGCTCGCCCGGCGTGTCGGCGATCGGCGCGATGACGACCACCTTGCCCTCGCGCTGTTCCACCTGGATGCCGATGCCGCCGAACTTGCCGTCCATCTCCTCGCGCAGCTCGCGATAGGCGTCCGCGCGGAGGAATTCGGAGTGTGCGTCGAGCGATTTCACCATTCCGTCCAGCGCCGCCCGCGTCAGCCGGTCATAGTCGGCGTCCTTGGCGTTGACATAGTTCTTCCCGACCAGCTCGAGGACCGTCCGGAAATAGTTCGTATCCCGTGTCACCTCGCGGTTGGGCCAGAGGCTCCAGGCCGGCCGCACCCGCGTCACCGCCATGGCGAGCAGGATGCCGCAGGCGGCGCCGCAGGCGATGATCAGGAGGCGCTTGAACATGCCGCCAACTAAGTGCATCCGGCCGCCCTTGTAAATGGCATCCGCGACCCTTGCGCCGGGCGGCTCCGGCACCCGGCGCAGAATCCACTTGGACCGGCCGGCCGGCCGGTCATGGATGCTGGGCGCAGCCGCGCCCATGACCGACCGCGCCCCCCAGACGCCCTCCCCCGAGTTTCTCGAGGTTTTCTCGCGGCACGCCGGATCCGCCGGCGCGATGCCGTTTGCGCGCTTCATGAAACTGGCGCTGTACGACCCGGCGGTCGGCTATTATGCGCGGCCGCGGCGGCGCATCGCCCGGGATCCCGCCGCCGACTTCTACACCGCTCCAACCTTGGGGCCGGTGTTCGGCGACCTGGTGGCTGCGGCCAGTGCGGCGCTCCTCGCGCCCGGCGCCCCGGCTGACCACCCGTTTGTCGAGATTGGCGTCGAGCCCGCGGCCGGCCCGGTGCTGGCCGGGGTCAAGCACCCCTTTGGCGCCGTCACGGGCCTGGGGATGGGCCAATCCCTCGCGATTCCACCGCGGGCCGTGGTTTTTTCGAATGAGCTGTTCGACGCCCAGCCGTTTCACCCCGTCGTCCGCGGCGCGGGCGCCTGGCGGGAATGCGGCGTGGCGCGGCATGGCGACCGCCTTGAGGAGGTCCTGC
>JBAIXJ010000213.1:0-1838 GCA_037916645.1 Opitutales bacterium
GCCGGCTACGCGCTGATCGGCTTCGTCGCCCTCGACCAGGCCGGCTACGCCGCCGCCCTCTATTACATCGCCGGCTACGTCCTGATGGTCCTCGCCTGCTTCGTGGTGATCTGCCAGGTCTCGCGCGACGGCGCCAATGTCGCGATCGCGGACCTGGCCGGGCTGCACCGGCGCTCCCCGCTGCTCGCCCTGACGCTGCTCGTCGGCCTGTTCGCGCTGGCGAGCATCCCGCCGTTCGTCGGCTTCATGGCCAAGCTCTCGCTGCTGACCGCCGCCCTGGCACGGGGCCACCTCGCGTTGGTCATCGCCGCCGTGGTCAACTCGGCCGTGGCGATCTACTACTATCTCAATGTCATCCGCCAGGCGGTGTTCGGGGAAACCAATGCCGCCGCCGCGCCGCCGATCGTGCTCTCCTGGCCGACCAAGATCCTGTGCCTGGTCCTCATCGCCGGCATCATCTGGCTCGGCGTGGCCCCCGGCGGGATCATCAACGCGCTGTCCTCCTCGTTGGCGTTCGTCGCGCCGGCCGGCTGATCCGCCTCAGAACGGAATCCCCACCGACAGCAGCAGGCGGCCGGAGGGATCAAACGGCCGCGGGTTCAGGTTCCGACCGTATTCCAGCCGCACGGGGCCGATCAGCGTCCGGTAGCGCAGGCCAAGCCCGGCCGCGTAGAGCCGCTCCGAGAACGGATAGTCGGCCAGCCGCGCCGCCGTGCCGAGGGCGTCGCCGAAGATCACGACCGACCATTTCGGCGTCATCGCCTGCTCGAGTTCCAGGTTGAGCTGGGCGAAGGCCTTGGCGCCGATGAACTGCCCGGTGGCATCCCGCGGCGCCGCCTCGCCGCTGCGATAGCCGCGGATGGAGTCTTCGCCGCCGGGGAAAAAGCGCACGTTGACCGGGAGCTGCGAATCGTTCGGCGCGCCCCAGGTCGTCACGACCCCGTGGCTGACGCCCGCATGAACCCACCGCCCGTGCCCCCACGGCCAGTGAAACGAAGCGCCCAGCATCAGCCGCTGGTAGTCGACCTGGCCGCCGAGGCTCCGGCTGGCCTCGGTCAGGTCCACGAACAGCTTGTAGCCCCGGTGCGGCAGGAGCGGGTTGTCGCGCGTGTCGCGCACGAGGGCGAGATCGACGCTGGCGGCGTTGGCCTGGCTCTGATCCGTCAGGCGCGTCGCCAGCTCGTTGCTGGTCGAACGCAGGCGGCGGAACGTGTAGCCGGTGCTCAGGCTCGCGCCCAGCCACCGCACCGGCCAGAGGAGCGCCGCATTCGCGCCGTACTCGGTCCGGACGAACGCGAGTTCCTGGCGCCGCAGCCCGAACACCTGCGCGCTGCCATCCACGGCCGTGCCGAACAGCTCCGGAACCGTGTAGGTGTAGTTGATCTGGCTGCTCTTCACCGACTGGATCAGCTTGAGGTCGTCGGTCTGGGCGCGGCCCCAGAGGTTGTAGTGGCGCCACTCGATGCCGCCACGGAACTGGTCATAGCTGCCGTAGCCGCCCAGCAGGTCGACCTCCACCCGCCGTCCCTCCGTGACGTCGTAGACCGCGTCACGGGTGGCCCCGGCCGGCGGGTCGTAACGCAGGGCCAGGCCGCTGAATATCCCCAGGCGCGCCAGCCGCGATTCACCATCGTCCAGCGCGATCGGGTTCAACGCGTCGCCCGGCCGGGTCCGCAGCAGCCGGCGCAGCACCGCCTCCCGGGTGTGCTCGAGGCCGACGAAGCGGATGCGGCCCAGCCGCACCGCGGGGCCGGGCGTCACCCGGGCGGTTACCGTGACCTCGCGCACGCCGCCCGCCGGCGCGGCTGCCTCGGCGGTGAGCGCCGCCTGGACGTCGG
>JBAIXJ010000214.1:0-1512 GCA_037916645.1 Opitutales bacterium
GCACCAGCGAAGCCTACGGCTGGCTCTTCAAACTGCTCGCCGACCCCGGTGACGAGGTCCTGGTCCCGCGCCCGTCTTACCCGCTGTTCGAGTTTCTGGGACACCTGGAATCGGCTCGCATGATTGAGTACCCGCTGGTGTACGACGGCGACTGGCGAATCGACTTCTCAACCCTCGCAGCGGCACTGACCTCACGCACCCGCGCCATCGTGGTGGTGAACCCCAATAACCCGACCGGATCGTTCCTCAAATCCGCCGAGCTCGACCGGCTGGTCGCCCTGGCCGCGAAGCACGGCCTCGCCATCATCTCCGACGAGGTGTTCGCGGACTATACCCTCGCGCCCGATCCCGACCGCGTGAGCACACTCGCGCCGGTAACCGGAGCGCTGGCCTTCTCCCTGAGCGGGCTTTCGAAGATTGCCGGCCTGCCGCAGTTGAAGCTCGGCTGGATCGTCGTCGCAGGACCGGACGAGCTGCGCGCAGCCGCGCTGTCCAGGCTCGAACTGATCGCCGACACCTACCTCTCCGTCTCTGCCCCCGCGCAGTGCGGCGCGGCCCGGCTCCTCGAAGTCGGCGCGAACGTGCGCGAACAGATCTCGGCTCGCACCCGGCAGAATCTGGAATGGTTGCGAGCCGCCGTGGCGGGCTCCGCCGCGGGCGTCCTGAAGGTCGAAGGCGGTTGGTACGCAACCCTCGAGGTGCCCCGCACCCGCGGCGAAGAGGAGTGGGCCCTGGAACTGCTCGACCGCGACGCCGTCCTGGTGCAGCCCGGCTTCTTCTACGATTTCGAGAGGGAAGCCTTCCTGGTTGTGAGCCTGCTAACCCCTCCCGAGGTCTTTCGTGAGGGAGCCGGCCGTCTGCTCGCCCGGGTCAGCGAGTAGATTCTGCGTCCGTTCGGACTCCCCGCGCGTACAGATCTGTGAGAAGGCACAACTATGCGAACAATCCTCATGGCAGTTCTGACGGGCGCGCTCCTGGCGCCGCTCGCGCACGCGCAGAAGATCGAGATGAAGTTCGACCAGCTCAAAGCCAAGGCCGAGGAAGCGAACGAGGTGGACCTGGACGGGCCCGCGCTGGAACAGCTCCTGAAACCCTCCATCACTGCGGCGCTGGCCCAGAGCAAGGACCCCAACGCGCAAAAGGCCAAGGAGTTGTTCGCCTCCGTCAAAGGAGTCTACGTCCGCAACTACGAGTTCGCGACCCCCGGCCAGTACACGCCGGCCGACGTGGATTCGGTCCTCAGCCAGGTGAGCGGCAACCCCGCTTGGTCGCGCATGGCCACCGTGCGGGACAAGGAGGACCACGTCGAAATTCACACCATGATCAAAGGCGATATGATCCAAGGGCTCGTGATCCTCGTAGCCGAGCCGAAGGAGTTGACGGTCGTCAACATCGTCGGCAACGTGGGCGTCGAGCAAGCCAAGGAACTGGTCAACTCGGCCATTCACTACGACCTCAGCAAGCTGATGCCGCAGCAGGCGAAGTAGGCGCGTCTTCAGCTTCCGCAAGGCG
>JBAIXJ010000215.1:0-23759 GCA_037916645.1 Opitutales bacterium
GGGCGAGATCCCCGCGCTGATGGCACGGCTGCCGGCGCGCGGACTGACCGGGCGGCGGTTCTTCCGCGGCCCCCTCGGCGCCGCCAGCAGCTACCCGTTTGCCGGCAATGATCCCTTCCAAGTTCGCGAGGGGGCCTGCGGTTTCTATCCCGGTTTGCGCCTGCTCCTATTCCGCTACCCGGATTCCGCGCAGGCGGCGGCCCGTCTGGCGGCGGCCGGCCGGGCGCTGGCCGCCACCGGGGTCTACCGCGGGTGGGTCCAGAACGCGGAGGGTTTCGAGTGCCTCGATGCCGACTCGAACCGGATCGCGGCCCGCGCCGAAGGCGACTGCATCTGGGTTCGGGTCAGCAGACCCGAAAGTAACAAGTAACAAGGACCAGGTGACAAGAGTCTGCAGCCGAATGCCTGATCTTGTTACTTGATACTTGTCACTTGCCGCTCTTGCGGCGCGGCCCACGGCCGCGCCGTTCCTATTCCACCCGCAGGATGCACCCGCGCAGGTACTCGCTCTCCGGCATCGTCACCAGCACCGGGTGGTCCGGCGGCTGATGGCAGAATTCGCGCACCTGCACGTGACGTTTCGCGTCCGCCGCCGCCTCGGCCAGCATGGCGCGGAAGTCCGGCTCCTGCACATGGTGCGAGCAGCTGTAGGTGGCCAGGATCCCGCCCGCCGCGAGCTGCCGGAGGGCGCGCAGGTTGATCTCCTTGTAGCCGCGCATCGCCCCGCCGAGGGCGGCGCGCGACTTGGCGAACGGCGGCGGGTCGAGCACGATCACGTCCCAGGTTTCGTCGCGGTGCGCCGTGAAATAATCAAACACGTTGGCGCAGAGAAATTCGGCGGCGAGGCCGTTGCGTTCCGCGTTGCGCCGGGCCTGGGCCACCGCGTCCGCCGCATCATCCACTCCGCGCACCAGGGTCGCGCCGGCCTTCGCGGCCTGCAGGGCAAACGGGCCCTGATTGCAGAACGCATCGAGCAGGCGGACTTCGCCGCCCCGCTCCGCCTTCAGGCGGGCCACCTGCCGCGCCAGGGCCGAGTGCTGCGCGCGCTGGTCGAGATAAAAGCCCGTTTTCTGTCCTCCCTGCAGATCCAGCCAATACTCGAGCCCGTCGATGCGCAGCCAGCGCGGCGCCCACGGATTCCCCGACCGGGTTCTCACCTCCAGCGGCAGCCCCTCCAGGCGGCGCACCGGCGCGTCGTTGCGCACGATGATCTCGGCGGGCTGAAACAGCTCGTCCAAGAGCCGGAGCAGCGTCTCGAGCCGGCGCTCCATCGCCAGGGTCTGGGTCTGCAGGACGAGGGTGTCCCCGTACCGGTCGGCGACCACCCCCGGCAGGTCATCGGACTCCGACCAGACCAATCGGCAGATCTCCGGCACGGCGCCGCCCGCCTCCCGCCGCCGGTCCCGGGCGCGCGTCAGCGCGGCGCGCAGCAATGATTCATCCAGTTCGACGCGCTGCCGGCTCAGGCGGCGCCAGACAATCTGGGAACGGCTGTTGTAGATGCCGGTGCCGAGGAAACGTCCGCTCGGGTCGCGACAGGCGACCGCCTCCCCGTCCAGCGCTTCCGGCAGGAGTTCCCGGACTTCGTTACCGAAGACCCACGGATGGCCGCGCAAAACGCGCGCCTTGGCGTTGGCCTTGAGCTGCAACGACGGCACCATTCGTGCCATCATCGTGGCTTTGGACGAACGGCGAAATCAAAAAGTGCCGCTGCCAGCCATCCGGTTCCCGTCCGAAATGGAAGCCGGTTTCATCCTCGTACCCATCGGGGGCGTGCTTCGCGCTGAAGCCAAGGACGCCAAAACCCACCGCCAAGACGGCCGCGAATGACCCCGCGATGACGAGTAGTATGAGCATGGCCATTGCTCCTGCATTATCGGCACGTTTCTCCGTGGACCAAACACCTTCAGTCGAACCGCTCTCTTTTGACCTTTGTTTCGCAGTGCAGTCCCCAAAAAGTTCCCCGAATTCCAGAAATTAGGCCCAATAATCCCCCCTAGCCGCACAAG
Source organism: Opitutales bacterium (assembly GCA_037916645.1). GTDB lineage: Bacteria > Verrucomicrobiota > Verrucomicrobiia > Opitutales > Opitutaceae > Fen-1467. The sequence goes on from JBAIXJ010000215.1 coordinate 2,010, forward strand.
GTTGATCGACGTCAGCACTACGTCCGAACGACATCCGGCCCCCTGCGCCCACCGCCGCCCACCGCCGGGAATCGACTCCGTCCCAAAAGGGATCTCCCGCAAGTCGCTAACCAATAGCAGGCTCTCAGATTCCCCAAGCCAACCAGCTTGGGGCCACCGCAGCTTCGCCCAACATCGAGCCGAAATGAAACCCCGCCTGATCCTCGAATCCCTCGGGTGCCCGGGCTGCCACTGCCAGCAAGGCGGCCCATGCCGCAAACGGCACCGCCAGCAGGCTCATTACAAGGGCAAACGCGGCAGGTTGCATGGCCCCATTATGGCGTTCTGCAATGAACATTCTGCGCAGATATTGGCTTAGTCGGCGCATTTTCGGGGGAATCGGCTTCAGGGGGATCGCCCGGCGCCGCGGCCCGCCACCGGCCGGCCCCGGATTCGGGCGGTCAGAAAAAGCTTCCCCTCGGCGCCCCGGATATGTTGGGTCGACCGCTTTGCCATGTCCGCCGCCACCGAGATCGCCCGCCGCCGCACCTTCGCGATCATCTCGCACCCGGATGCGGGCAAAACCACCCTCACCGAGAAGTTCCTGCTCTACGGCAACGCGGTCCACCTGGCGGGCGCCGTGCGCGACCGGAAGAACCAGCGCGCCACGCGGTCCGACTGGATGGAGCTCGAGCGCCAGCGCGGCATCTCCATCTCATCGACCGTCCTGCAGTTCGAGTACGCGGGTTTCGCGGTCAACCTCCTCGACACGCCGGGCCACAAGGATTTCTCCGAGGACACCTACCGCGTCCTGACCGCCGTCGACGCGGCCGTGATGGTCATTGACGCCGCCAAGGGCATCGAGGCCCAGACCCGCAAGCTCTTCGAGATCTGCCGCCGGCGCGGCGTGCCCATCTTCACGTTCATGAACAAGTGCGACCGGCCCACGCGCAACCCGCTCGAGCTGCTGGATGAGCTCGAACAGGTGCTCGGCCTGCCGGCGTGCGCCGTCACCTGGCCGCTCGGCACCGGCATCTCGTTCCGCGGCGTGTACGATCGCCTCGGCCGGCAGGTGCACCTGTTTGAGCGCGTGCCGGGCGGCGCCTACCGCGCGCCGGAGCGGGTGGCCCATTTCGCCGACGCCGTCGTCCGGGAAAAACTCGATGAGCCCACGCATCACGAAGTCGCGGAGCAGCTGGCCATGCTCGAGGGCGCCGGGCACCCGTTCGACGCGGCGGCCGTCCAGGCCGGGCGCCAGACGCCGGTCTATTTTGGCAGCGCGGTGAACAACTTCGGCGTGCAGCTGCTCCTCGACGGCTTCCTGCGCGATTCCGTGCCGCCGGCTCCGCGGCGCGGTCTTGCCGGCGCGCTGGCGGACGAGGCGGAACCCGAGGCCGCGCCCGAGGCCCTCGCCGAGGACGACGGGCGGGGACACAACGGCCGCCACCCGGTCCCGGTGACGCACGGCAAATTCTCGGGCTTCATCTTCAAGATCCAGGCGAACATGGACCCGAAGCATCGCGACCGCATCGCCTTCCTCCGCGTGTGCTCGGGCCGGTTTGAGCGCGACATGGTGGTGTCCCACGTCCAGTCGGGGCGCCGCGTCCGCCTGTCCTCCTCGCACAAGCTCTTCGGCCGGGAGCGGCAGACCGTGGACGAGGCGTGGCCGGGCGACGTCGTCGGCCTGGTCGGGCACGACAGCTTCGGCATTGGCGACACGCTGACGGAGGACGCGGCGATCTGCTATCACGAGATCCCCCGTTTCCCGCCCGAGGTGTTCGCGTTCCTCAGCAACCCGAATTCCTCCGACGCGAAGAAATACCGCGCCGGCCTCGGGCAGTTGTTGCAGGAGCACGTCGTGCAGGCGTTTCACCTGCGCCACGGGCGCGCCGGCTCCAGCCTGCTCGCCGCCGTCGGTCCGCTCCAGTTCGAGGTGGTGCAATACCGGCTCCAAAGCGAGTACGGCGCCGAATCCCGGCTCGAGCCCGCGCCGTGGCAATACCTCCGCTGGTTCGAGCCGCATCCGGCGCTCGACCATCCCGGCACCCTCGTGGTCGCCACCGGCGTCGCGTGGGGCACGGACAGCGACGGGCGGCCGGTCATCCTCTTCCCCAACGACTGGACGATGCGTTACTTCGTGGAGAAGAACCCGGACCTCCGGCTCCTCGAGCTGCCGCGGATCCACTGAGTGCCGGGACGGAGGGGATGCGCGCGCCGGCGCCCTCAACCGGCGAGCGGCAGCGTGACGCGAAAAACCGTTCCCTGCGGCCCGGTTGACACCAGCGTCAGCTTCGCGCCGATCTGGCGCGCGAGCAGCTGACTGATCGCGAGTCCCAGGCCCGAGCCGCCGGGCCGCCCGCTGCGGCCGGGCTTGAACAGGTGTTGGCGCACTGACTCGGGAATGCCCGCGCCCTCATCCCGCACCTCGAGAACGACGGCCCCGCCCTCCCGGTCCAGAGAGACCTGCACCCGGCGACCGGCGTCCGTGGCGGCGATCGCGTTCTGCACCAGGTTGCCGGCGATGAGGCAGAGCAGACTGCCGCGGTGGCTGTCGAGCATGGCCGGAAACCCCGGTCCCACCTCGAGCACGACGCCCTTCTCGGCGGCCGCGGCCTGGTGCCGGTTGCGGATCGTGGCCGCGAGCTCTCCGCCGGCGAGTTCGTAGCTCGTGTGCGTCGCGGCGTCGCCGAGGAGCGTCACCGTTTCCTGGACGAGCGTCTGCAGGCGCGCGGTGTAGCCGGCCACCGCCTCCCAATCCGGGCTCGCCTGGTCGGCCGCATGGCCCATGACCACCGCGCGCAGGCCGGCCATCGGGACCTGCAGTCCGTGGATCAGGTGCGAGCTGAGCTGACCCAACGCCGAGGCCTTGGCGGAGAGCGACAGCTCGAAATTGGCGCGGACGAGGCGCTCATTCCGTTCGGCGATCACCCGCTGGTTCCGCAGGACCCCCAGGCACGCCGCGGTCATGACGAGCGCAATCAACAGGCTGCCCACCGCCAGGGTGACCGCCGCCTGCCGGTTGAGCCGCTGGTCGATCAGGGCCAGTTCCCGCCGCAACGGGCGGGCGTCGATGGTGTAGCGGACGAAACCCAGGATCGCGTTGGCCTCCCGACTGCGCATCGGCAGCAGCACCTCCAGCACCGGCGCGTGGCGTTGCTCGCGGGCCACCCCCGCGAAATACTGGTCGAGGGGGAACTCGGGCTGATACCGCGTGATCACTTCGCCGGCCCGGAGGCGCAGATGATCCTCCACGGGCAGCTCGACAAACAACTGGTTCGCCGGCACCGCTTCGATCGTGCTGCCGTCGGCGTCGAAGACCGCGACCGCCAGCATGCCCTCCTGCCGCAGGTTCTTCAGGAGGTTCGTCAGCGGCCCGTAGGGGGTTGCTCCCAAGCCGGCCCCGCCAATCTCCTCGTCCTCCACTTGCATCCGGGCCACCGGGTACAGCACGGCCGCGTCCCGATCGATGATCTTCTGGTGGATCTCGCGCTGGAGCTCGACCCGGAACCGCATGACGGTGACGGCAAAGATCGTCACCAGCACCGTTCCGATGAGGAGCGTGCCGAGCACGAGACGCAGGGTGAAGCGAGGCATGGCGGGTGGCCCGCGGCGCGGTCAGCGCGGCACCTCTCCGCCCGGCAGCGGCAGGGCGAGCGTTTCCACGGCCGCGTCGAACAGCAGCCGGCGCTGGGCGGGCGACAGGCCGGGCGTCAGCACCGCGGTCCGATAGTCCCGATACATCTCCCACACCTCCTGCTCCTGGCGGGCGGACTCGAACTCCTCCAAAAGATCGTCGACCGATTTCTGGCCGCGGCCGCCGCCGGTGTCGCGGACAAAGGCCGCCAGCGCCTCCCGAATGCCGTCCTTTTCCACCTTCAGCGCGGCAAAGCGGGGCGCGTTTTCGCGGTTGAACACCGCCACCTGTTCTTGCGCCCAGCTGAGCTGGCTGGCCGGCCCGAGCGTCTTGTCGGGCTGCATCAGGCGGGTTTGCACGGCCCGCAGCAGCTCGAGCTTGTGCCCGCGGTACGCGGCGATGCGGGCGGCCAGGTCCGCCGGCAGGGCGGGCGGCACGGGCGGCCCCGGCATGTCCGGCACCTGCGCCAGACCGCGGCGGATCTCCTCCGCGAGATTGTCCAGGGCGGCGAACTCCGGCGCCTGGGCCGCGGCGAGCTGAGTCAGCGTCCGCAGGCGTTCCTCCGTCCCCTTCGCATCGACTTGAATCAGCGTCTCGCGGAGCTCGGTCTTGAGTCTCTGCTTGGCGCTGGTGTAGGCGGCGATCCGACCCGCCAGCTCCCCGGGCAGATCGGCCGGCAGCTTGATCCGGGCCGTGTCGGGCGAGAAGAACACCACCGTGGGATCCGGCGTGGCCGGAACCACGCCGTCGGCCCGCTGGAGGTCCGCCTGCAACTCCATCGCGGCCTCACGGGCCAGGCGCTGTTGCGCCGGCGAAAGGGCGTCCTCGTAGAAGGCCGCCGCGCGCACGAGCTGAAACTCGAGCTCAAGCCGTTCCCGTCCCTTCGGCCCGCGATCGCCGGACTCGAGCCGCCAGCTCCGCGCCTCGTACCAGTCGCCGCGCCCGGCGAACAGGGCATAGGTGCCGCCGCGCAGAAGTTGGGTCCGCAGGCGCCGGGCGGAGTTCTCCAGCTCCACGATGCGCGGGGTCTGCATCCGGCCGAGGCCGGCCATTTCCGCCTCGCGCGCCGCTGGGTCCGCGTCCTTGAGCCGGACCGTCGCGGCACGCAGCTCGTCCTGCAGGGCCACCTTCGCCTCCCGGTACGCGTTGATCTCCGATTGGAGACGCCGGGGCAGGTCGGCCGCCGCCAGCCGGAGGCTCAAGGCGGAATAGAACGGCTCATTCACGAAGGCCGCCGCTTCCGGCGGCGCCGGCGCGCCGGTCACCGGCGGCGGGAGCACGCGCAGCGGCGCACCCAACGGCGGCGGATCCGGCGGAAAGAAATAGCTCTCGCGCTGGACCGGAGCCCGGCCCTGCACGATGTAATGGGAGGCCGCCTGGTTGTTGAACCGGCCGAGATCGAACCGCCCGTAGGTCTGCTCGCCGCCCGCGGGCGGTGCCGGCGCGGCGGCGTCACCCGCCGGGGCCGGGCTCGGAGCCGGGGTCGCCGTCCCGGCAGGCGCAGTCGGCTCGGCGGACACACCGGTCCGGACCAGCATGGCCGCCGTCAACAACAAGATCGCCGCCCTCGACCCGCCCTTTGGGACCGCCACGGCGAAGCATTTCGTCTTCATGGAGCACACGCGACAGGAATTCCGGGCGCGCTGGAGGTGCTTATCCGCACCCGGCGTGCCACCTCGCGCCGCGGCCCTCCAAGGCCCTTCCCCGAAGCGGGTTAATATTGTCCGGCGCCGACGCGGGTCCGGCCGGCAATCCGGCAGTGGTTGTGGGCAACCGCCGCGCCGAGGGCGGGCGGTGATGGGAAACCATGTGTCGCCCTGTCGCCGCAACCGTGTCCAGTACTGCGCACGGCAATCCCCGCCCGGCCGCCGGATGAGGATCAGCTGTCACGGCGGGGATTTTGGGTGGCTCAGGCGATACCGCAGAAACTCCCGCGTCACGCCGAGGCGGCGGGCCGCGGCGGCCACATTGTGGTTCGTCTCCCGCAGCGCGCAGGCCACCAGGTCGTCGATGACCTGCTCCATCGAGAAGCCCTCCGGCGGCAGGCGCCACGCGGGATTGAGCCAGGCCGCCGGCGGGAGTTCCGCCACGCCGCCCAGGTGCGCAAAGTCGAGCGCCGGCCGTTGACTGAACACGACCGCGCGTTCGATCTCGTGGGCGAGCTCCCGCACATTGCCCCGCCAGCGCTGCCCGCGCAGCCGCGCCTCACCGTCCGGCGTGATGGTCAATCCCGTCAGGCGGTGGCGCTGCGCAATCCGCTCCAACAGGTGCCGCGCCAGCGCCAGCACGTCCGCCCCCCGGTCCCGCAGCGGCGGCAGGACGATGTGGAGCAGGTGCAGGCGATGGTAGAGATCCTCCCGGAACCGGCCGGCCTCGGTCAGATCGAGCAGCGGCCGGTTGCTGGCCGCGATCAGACGCACATCGACCGAGATCTCCTTCGTGCTGCCGAGCCGCCGGATCGTGCCTTCCTCCACGGCCGTGAGCACCTTCGCCTGCGTGGATGGCGCCAGCATGCCGATCTCGTCCAGCAGCAGCATGCCGTCATCCGCCGCCTCGAACAGCCCGATGCGCGCGTGGCGGGCGTCGGTGAACGCGCCCCGTTCGTGGCCGAACAGCTCCGACTCCGCCAGCGTTTCCGGCAGCGACGCGCAGTTGACGGTGACGAACGGCCGCGCGGCGCGCGGCCCCTGCCGGTGCAGCCAGCGCGCCAGATGGCTCTTGCCCGTTCCGGTCTCGCCCTCGATCAGCACCGGCGGGAGCTGTCGCTCCAGCCGCCGCTCGACGGCGAGGATCTGCTCGACCTGGGCCCGCACGCCGGCCAGACCCTCGCCGAAGAACAGCCCGTCCGAGACCTCCGCCCCGGCCTCGCCCGCCCGGCTTTCGTCGCGCCGGGCCGCACCGCGTTGCTGGCGGCAGCGGGCGAACGCCAGCGGCAGCTCCTCGGGCTCGAACGGCTTGGCCAGGTAATCCCCCGCCCCGAGCCGCATCGCCTCCACGGCGTTCTTCACGCCGCCGAACCCGGTCATGACCACCACGCCGGTGTTCTCGGAAAACGCCCCCTCGCGCAGCAGGTCCAGCGCCTCGCCATCCGGCAGGTGCAGATCGACGAGCGCAAAGTCAAACCGCCGTTCCCCCAGCGCCTGCCGCGCCTCCGCCACGGTCGAAGCCTCCGTCACCTCGGCGTGCAGCGTGCGGAGATAGGCGGCCAGGCGCCGGCGCAGCGGCGGGTCATCCTCAAGCAGCAGCACATCGGCCCCGGCTGGAGCGGCGGCCTCTTCAGCGCTCATCCGTTCCATGCGAGCAGAGCGCCCGCTTCTTTCAATGCTTTTCCCGCCCGTCGCGTGTTGCCAGCAACCATTCGCGCGCCGTCGCCGGACCGATCGAGGTTGCGTACAACCTATCTTCCCCCGCGTTCGCGGCCCGGCAAAATGCCCGCGCCTTAATGCCTTGTTCGGAAAAGCCTTAAGGCGAGCCCGCGAAAGCTGGCACACGCCTTGCATGAGAAGCACCCGGTCCAGCCCGCCGCTAAATCCCGGATGATCGTCCGCATTAGAACGGATACACCCTTGGCCACCGTACGCCCGACGCCTTGGTTTGCCTTTGCCTCCTCCGGCGCCGAAAGGCACTCTCCCGCGCAGGCGTGCCGCGGCGGCTCCGGTCCCGCGCGGCGACGCCCTCCGGCCCTTCCAGCCCGTCTTCAACTCCGTCATCCCGCCCCTGATGCTCCGTGAGCTTCACGATATGAAACCATCCCGTCGTGTCCTCCTGCCGTCCGGTCTCTGTCTCTGGATCCTGTGCGCCGGTCCGGGCCTTCGCGCCGCGGACCCGATCGAGTCGCTCGAAAAGGCGGCCCAGGAATGGGTGCGCGTCCGCGCCGAGACGGTGCGGCTGGAGAGCGACTGGGGGGTGCAGAAGGAACTGCTCGCCTCGGCCGCCAGCGCCCTGGCCGAGCGCGCGCAGGCCGGCGAGGAGAAACGGGACAATCTCAAGGCGAAGACGGCCGCGGACCGCACCGCGCTCGCGGAACTGCAGGCGAAAAACCAGGCCGCCGCGGAGGCCATGCAGGCCACGGACGCACGCCTGAAGGAGCTGCAGGCCCGCCTGGTGCGGCTCCGGCCGTCGCTGCCGCCGCGCCTGTCGGAGGCGCTGGAACTGCCGTACCGCACCCTGGCGGAGGAGAAGACGGGTCCGTCCGAGCGGATGCAGGTGATCATGACGATCCTGAACCGCTGCGTGCAGTTCAACCGGGCCGTGACCTCCGGGGAGGAGGTCCTGACCATCGACGGCGAACCGGGATCGAAATCGCTCGCCGTCATCTACTGGGGCCTGAGCCATGGCTACGCGCTCGACCGCATCACGGGCCGGGCCTGGATGGGCGCGCCCGGGCCCGCGGGCTGGCAATGGACCGCGCATCCGGAGGCGGCGCGGGCGGTGGCCGCCCTGATCGCGATCCGCAATGACAAGACCGAGCCGGAGTTCATCGCGGTGCCGGCCCGGCTGGCCCACCCGGCGGCGCCCAACGCAACGATCACCCAGCCATGAACGCCGGACTCCGATCCTGCCTGGGAGCGATGCTCCTCGCGACCGTGACCCTCGGCGCCGCCGAGCCATTCGAGGAGGCGATGGGCCGCGCCACGCTCGACTACGCCGAGCGTCTGCGGACCGCCAACGAAGCGCTGGCGCGCACGCGGACGCGGATCGCGGACGAGAAGGCGCCGCTGCTCAAGTCGATGCGGGCCGCCGAGGACCGCATCATCGCCGCCGACCAGGAGGCGACCCGCCTGCAGACCGCCGTGGAGCAGGCGACGGACACCCGGCGGCGCCTGAACCAGGACGCCGACACGCTGCGCAAGAATGCCGGCTACATGACGGCGCTGGCGCACGACGGCCTCAAGGCCTACAGCGACGGGCTCGCCCCCGGCGAGGGCCAGCTGCTGTCCGAACCGATCGCGGCGTTCGAGCGCGCGCTCGAGGAGCCGGACGCCCTGCGCGGCGGCGGCGCGGCGGCCAATGTCGCGGATTTCCTCCTCGCGCGCGTCGAGCAATCGCTGGGCGGCTATGCCGCGCCTGGCAGCGCCACGGTGGGCGACGACAACCGGGTCGTGGCCGGCACCTTCGCCTTTGTGGGACCTGAAACCTACTTCCGGGCCGATCAGGGCGGCGCGGCGGGCACCGTGCGGATCCGCGAGGGCGCACCCCGGCCCGTGACGTATGTGCTGACCGCCTGGGATCGCGGGTCCGCCGAGGCGCTGGTTCAGGGCCGCCCGGGCACCATCATGGCCGACGCCTCCGCCGGCAAGGCGCTGCGCCTGCGTGAGACCAGGGGAACCATCTGGCAGCACATCCACAAGGGTGGCGTCGTCGCCTACGCGATCCTCGGCGTCGGGCTGCTGGCCGTCCTCATGATCGCGCAGAAGATGCGCGACCTCTCCCGCATGGCGGTGGACAAGCCGGCGACGGTGGAAGGCGTGCTGGCCATCCTGGCCGAGGGCGCGACCGACCGGGCCCGGGACGCCGCCGGGTCGCTGTCCGCCACCACCCGCGAGCTCTTTGCCGCCGGGCTGCGCCACCTCGACGACCCAAAGGAGATTCTCGAGGAGCACCTCTACGCCGTCGTGCTTCGCCAACGCCTGCACTACGAACGCTGGCTGCCCCTGCTCGCCGTGATCGCGACCGCCGCGCCCCTGATGGGTCTGCTGGGCACGGTGACCGGCCTGGTGCGCACCTTCGCCCTCATCACCGTCTTCGGCACGGGCGACGCGGGCAAGCTCGCCGGCGGCATCTCCGAGGTCCTGGTCGCGACCGAACTCGGCCTCATGGTGGCGATTCCCACGCTGGTGGCGCACGGCTTCCTGTCCCACCGGATCCAAAAGAGCCTGTCCCTCCTGGAGCGCTACGCGCTGGAGTTTGCCACCGCGGCGCAGACGGCGCGCGCCCACGAGGCGGACCGGGAGGCCGTCGCCCAATGACCGCCTTGAGCGAACTGATGGCGAAGGGCGGGCCCGTGATGATCGCGATCGTCGCGCTCTCCGTCATCCTCTACTGGCGGTGCTTCCTGCTGCTGCTCTCGCTCCGCCAGTCGCGCCGGCAGCTCCGGCGCGCCGTCCCCGTCGGGCCGGATCACTTCGCCGCCCTGCGCCGGCAGCAGGGCGAGATCGCCGAGAGCTTCCGGCAGCAGCGCATGGCCCTCGGCGCGATGATCGCGGCCGCGCCCCTGCTCGGCCTGCTGGGCACGGTGAGCGGACTGGTGAAGACGTTTGACAGCCTGTCCACGCAGGCGGGCCAGAGCACGATGGAGGGCCTCGCCGGCGGCATTTCCGAGGTGCTGGTGGCCACCGAGTCGGGGCTGGTGGTGGCCATCCCCGCCCTGCTGCTCGTGTACTTCGCCCACCGCGAGGTCCGCAAGCAGCTGCAGCAACTCAACCAGTGGGAGGAGGGCGCCCCTCCGATGGAAACGCCATGATCGGACGATTCACGGGCCAGGGCCGGTTCGAAGCCACGCACATCGACATGGTGCCGATGGTCGACTGCGTCATGGTGCTGCTGATCTTTCTCATGATCAGCACGGCGTTCGTGCACGATCCCGGCATCGAGGTCCAGAAGCCCGACGTGAGCGGCACCCAGCTGGGCGACCAGAACGCGCTGCTGATCGCCATCTCGGCCGACAACCGGATCTACTTCGACGGCCAGGAAATCCGGCCGGACCAGGTCGCCGCGCAGATCAAGCTGGCGGCCGTCGGCCGGTCCCCCGCGGTCATCATTCGCGCCGACCGGATGTCAACCCACGGCATCTTCGCCGCGGTCTACGCTGAGGCGAAACGCGCCGGAATCCAGCATGTGCAGTTTGCCACCACGCGGGCCGACGGCCCGTGACGAGGACGCCATGCCCCCCCTTCCATCCAGACTGCGGACGCCCCCGGGCGCGGCAAACCTGGCGCCGACGATCCTGAGCCTGCTGCTGGGCGCCGGATTCACGCTCTGCCTGTTCCTCGGCATGGCCCATTTCGGGAACCTGAGCCCGACCGTGGCGCCGCCGGAATTCCTGGACCTGCGGGCGGTCGCCGTCCCGGTTGAACCGCCCCCCCCGCCCCGCATCGAGCCGGTGGCCGCGGCGGTCGAGCCGATGCCCAGCACCGTCACCGGCTTCGACCTTGCGCCATCCGACAGCCCCGTGAGGATCGCCGTCAGCCCGCCGAACCTCGACGCCCTCAGTTCGACGATCCAGCTCGCGCCGCCGGCGCGGATCGAGATCGGCCAGCTGATGGGCGATTTCAGGCCCCAGGCCGACCCGGTGGCCTTCGCGCAGCACGTCTACCAGCAAAACGAGGTCGACCGCATTCCGACCGTGCTGTTCCGCAACCCGCCGACGATCCCGTCGCGCTATACGCGCAACGGGCAGTCCGTGCGCGTGACGCTGCTGCTGCTCATCGACACGGAGGGCGCCGTGACCGACGTGCGCGTCGCCGCGTCGTCGGGCGAACCCGAGGTCGATGATATCGTCGTCGAGAACATCAAGACCTGGGGTTTCTCCCCCGCGATCAAGAAGGGCCACAAGGTCCGCTGCCTCCTCCAGCAGCAGTACATCTTCGTCCGCGCGCGCCAGTCCAAATTCCAAGTCTGACCCATGAAGCTGCCCCCGGTCTTCCTCTGCCTCGTCCTGGCGCTGCCGGCCTTCGGCGCGACGCCGGCCGGCGCCCCCAAGCTCGACCCGAAGCGGATCATCAACGAATCGAACGGCTTTCTGCGGGAGCGCGAGCCCGAGATGTCGGCGGAGGAATACGCCCTCTACGAAAAGGTGGTGACGGCGCTGTCGGCCCAGCCGGAATTCGCCCTGAAGCTCCTCGAGGCGATGGTCTCCGACAAGGAGCCGCCCAGCCCGGCATTCGCCTTCATCCTCGGCAACGCCTACTATTCCGCCGGTCAGACCGAAAAGGCGGAGGCCAGCTACCGCAGCGCGGTGCAGCGCTACCCCTCGTTCCTGCGGGCCTGGAGCAACCTCGGCGTGCTCTACTATTCCGCCGACCGGTTTGCCGATGCGATCCCGTGCTTTTCCAAGGCCGTGGCCCTCGGCGATCGCGATCCCACCACGTTCGGCCTGCTCGGCTACTGCCTCGAGCGCACGGGCAACGTGGTGCCGGCGGAGATGGCCTACATGCAGGCGCTGTCCGGCGATCCCGCCAACGCCGGCTGGACCGAGGGCCTGCTGCGCCTCTACGTGCAGGGAAAACAATTCGGGCGCGCGGAATCCCTGCTGCGGAACCTCATCAAGGCGAAGCCGCAGGAGACGCGGTACTGGCTCACGTACGCCAACGTCCTGCTCGAGCTGAACCGCAAGCTCGAGGCCATGGCGCTGCTCGAGGCCGCGGCCGGCGCCGGCGTCGCCGGCAACGATGAGCTCAGCCTGCTCGCCGACCTTTACGCCGAGCAGCGGCTCGTCCCGGAGGCCGTCGCCATGTACCGGCGGCTCCTGGCCTCCTCTCCCGACCTCGGCGAGCAGCGCCTGGTCCGCCTGGCACAGGTGCTCGTCGCCGACGGCCAGCCGGCCCAGGCCCGGGGCGTGCTCGATTCGCTTCCGGCCGGTCTTTCCGCCGCCGGCCGCATCGCCGCGCTCCAGGCGCGCTCCGACTGCTTTGCCGCCGAGAACAAATGGCCGGAGGCGCGCCGCGAGCTCCAGACGCTGCTCGAACTGGCGCCGCTGAACGGCCGCGCCCTCCTCAGCCTGGGTCTCGCGTACGCGGCCGAGGACGACCTTCCGCACGCCACCTTCGCCTTCGAATCCGCCTGCCAGGTGCCGGAGAGCGCCTACCGGGCGAACCTCGAACTCGCGAACCTCGAACTCAAGAACCGCCACTACGACAAGAGCGTCACCTACCTCGACGCCGCGCTGAAGATCGAGAGGACGCCCGCGATCGAGGACTTTCTCCAGCGGGTGAAGACCCTCGCGTCGAAATCAACTGATTGAGCCCATGAAAACACGTTCTTCCGCGCCCTTCCGTTGCGTGATCGCGGCCGCCGCCGCGGTCCTGACCGGCGCCACGGCCCCGGCCGCCGACGCCCCGCCGCCCCCACCCGCGCCGCCCAAGACGCACACGCTGTTCATGGGCGCGGACCTCGAAGTCCAGGTGAAGCAGGACTTCTGCCGCGTGCGGGATGTCTCCGGGGACGCGTTCGTCGTCAACGACAGCGGCAACGACCGGTCCATCCCGATGTCCGGCGCGCCGGTCAGCCTCCGGGTGCAGCAATCGCTCAAGCTGACGACCGCCTCAGCCACCGTCACCAATCTGAAAGGCGAGCGGACCTACACCGCGTCCAACGACCCGGTGAAGCGGTTTATGCGCGAGCAGCCTGGCTCGGCCGCGCAGACCGCGGTGGGCATGGCCGACGGCAACGCCATGCTGATGTCCAACCTCAAGGCGGCCGGCGGCACGATCAAAGCCGGAGGGCGCGTCTACGAGGGCGGCATCGGGACCATTGGCTCCAGGGCCACCCAAGCCCAGCAGGAGGCCGCGACTGCCGGGATGGCGAACTTCTCCGAAGCGAACAACATCGGCGCCTACGCCTCCCGGATGCAGGCCGAACTGGACAAGGAGCTCTTCGATGCGATGGAGGTGACGTTCGAGGTGTCCTCTGAGAAACCGCTCACCGATCCCTATGTTGTGATCATTGCGCGGTACCATGAGCAGGACGCCGCGCCGGGCAAGTCCCGCAACTGGATCTTTGCCAAGGCGCTCGCCCCGATCGACCAGAATCCGCGCAAAGTCAAAGTGCGCGAGGGCGGCTTCCCGCCGGGCTTCGTGATGGAGGGCTACAAGGTCCACCTCTACGACCATGGCGTGGAGCTCGCCACCAATGTCGCCGACAAGCGCGTGGCGCTCACCCGCGATGAAGCCTTCCAGTACCTCGTAATCGAGCACATCGCCAACCACAAGGGCGCGGACGCGCCCGCGGCGCCCGTCATGGGCCGCCTGCCGCCCGACCTCCCCGCCAAGCTGCAGGCCGGTCAGCTCAGCCAGCCGTATTACGTGACGGTCACCAAGGACGGCCTGCCAGGCGAGGCCTTCGCCGACGCGTCCTGCAAGGAAAAGGTCAACGATCCGTACCTCCAGGCAGCCGTCCAGGGCCTGCGTTTCAAGCCCGCCCTTCAAAAGGGCCGCCCCGTCGCGGGCGTGGCCCAGGTGAAATTCAGCGACCTCCATCTCTAGAATCGCCTGCTGCTGGCCGCGATCGCCGTCGGCCCTGCTCCTTTCCCGGCCGATCGGAGCCACGACTACCGGTGTGAACGAAGCCCTTCCACTGAACCCGAAGACCGTGTCCATGAATCTCTCATCCGCCTCAAATCCCCACGCGGCCGGCACCGTCCGGCTGCTCGCCCCCCTGGCCCTCCTGTTCGGCGCATTCCCCGCGAATGCCGCCGACGCCCCCGGCGTCCCGCCCGCCGCACCGAAGACGCACACGCTGTTCATGGGCGCGGACCTGGAGGTCCAGATCAAGCAGGACTTCCTCCGCGTGCGCGACGTGTCCGGGACCGCGTTTGTCGTCGACGACGGCGGCAGGGACCGGTCCGTCCCGATGGGGGGCGCGCCGGTCGGCCTCCGCGTCCAGCAGTCGCTCAAGCTGACCACGGCCTCCGTCACCGTGGCCGACCTGAAAGGAGAGCGGGTGTACACCTCTGCCAATGATCCGGTGAAGCAGTTCATGCGCGAGCAGCCGGGCACGGCCGGCTATGACGCGACCTACATCGAAGACGGCAACGCGTTGTTCCTCTCGACCCTGGCCGGCGCGGCCGCCCAGGCCAGTATGAACGGCGCGCCGGCGGGAGGAGGAGGCATTGGCGGCATCGGCGCGATGGCCGCGCAGGCCCAAAATACAGCCAACGCCGCCGGCGGGGCGCGGTATTCGGAGGGCAATTCCATGGGGCCCTACGTCACCCGGATGCAGGCCGAGCTGGCGAAGGAGCTGTTCGATGCGATGGAACTGACGTTCGTCGTGTCCTCCGCCAAACCGCTCACCGACCCCTATGTCCTGATCATCGCGCGCTACCATGAAAAGGACGCCCTGCCCGGCAAGACCCGGAACTGGATCTATGCCCAGGCCCTGGCCCCGATCGGCGAGAAATCGCGAAAGGTCCGGATCCGGCAGGGCGGCTTCCCGCCGGGTTTCGTGATGGAGGATTTCAAGGTCCACCTCTATGACCACGGCACGGAGCTCGCCACCAACGTCGCCGACAAGCGCGTCGAGCTCACGCGCGACGAGGCCTTCCAGTACCTGGTGCTCGAGCACATCGCCAACCACAAGGGCGCCGACGTCCCGGCGACGCCGGTCCTGGGCCGCCTGCCGCCCGACCTGCCCGCGCGCCTGCAAAAGGGCGAGTTCAGGCAGACCTACTACGTGAAGGTGACCAAGGATGGGTTGCCCGGCGATGCATTCAGCGACGCCGCGTGCGGACAGAAGGTCGCCGACCCCTACCTCCAGGCGCTGGTCAAGGAGCTCCGCTTCAAGCCCGCCCTGCAGAAGGGCAAGCCCGTGGAGGCCGTCGCGCCCCTGAATCTGGGCGCCCTGCCGCTCTAGCCGCGGAGCCCGTCCGAATCCCGCGTCCGCCGGCATCCCGCCGGCGACGCCGGTCATTCGACGTGCTGCCCAAGGTCGAACGCCACGACGCTCTCGGTGGCTTTGCCCTTCGCCAACGCCGGGTAGAAGTGCAGGTCGGGCCGCACGGCTTCCAGCTCGGGGTCGTTGATGGGTCGAGTGCAGCCCTGGTCGTCAAAAAAGCCGGAGGCCTTGCCGTCCTTGCCCACCTTTACGAAGACCGGACGGTTCAGTCCTTTGGCGGTGAGGCGCGCGGCCAGGTCACCGGGCCAGAAGTCGCGCGTGGGTGCGGGAGGCCGCGTCTGGTCGCGATTCTGGCTCACATAGTCCACGATCGAAATCTGGAACGCCTCGTCGGCGGTGATCGCCGTTTGTTTCAACGAGGTGCTCGTGGGAATCTCGTTGCCCCGGTCGTAGAGGTGGATCCGGCACTCCTCGAGCTGGTAGCCGCGCGGAAACCCGCCGCGGAACAGCCGCACCCTCCGCGGCTTCGCATCGACGGCCGGAAGCTCCTGGGCGAAGGCCAGGAGCCCGGTGGACGTGGCATCGTCCGGATTCGCGCGGAAACGGACGACGGCGATCAGGTAGGGATCCGCCAGCGGCTGGCGCGACGAGAGGTCGAACGACAGATAAAGCGCGTCGCAGGCATCCGCGGCGGTTCGCCCCGCCGCATTCGGCACGGACGTGAGGTCCGTGTTTTGAGCCGACAAGCTCGACTGCAGGGCGGTGAATTGCGTCGCCGTGTCGGAGTCCAACAACGGCTGGGGGGTCGGGTTGCCAAAGGCATCCCGCAACTCCCCCTTGGCGTTGCCGATCATCATTTGCGCGAAACGAAGCTCGTCGGCCGCCTGGTCGACGGCGCTCGCGTTGTACCTGGCCAAGTCCATGGCTTGCAGCTCTCGGCGCAGGGGGCTGTTGGCGGGCGTGAAGACGCGTTCGGCCTTGAGGCCGGCCAGCGTGGCGTAGGCCGTGGTCATTTTCAGCACGCTGTCGACCTTGACCCGCAAGCTCGGCGCCTCACGCGGGGACACGAGGAGGCGTTTGCCCTCGGCACTGATGACAAAGGACTCCCCCTGCACCCCTTCGACCGGCCAGGGCTTGCCCTGCCTCTCGATGGAGAGGTCCGCCCCCAGGTAGAGCGTGTACGGTTTGGAGGGCGGGCGGTCCGGTGCGGCGTCGGCGCCGGGCGCCGCGGCCGGGAAGAACAGGAGCGCCACGACCGCGGGCAGAAGATGGAGCGGCGGGGCCCCCCGTGAAGCCGGATTCAGGGAGAATTTCATGGGCGTGAGTTGAAACACGAAGGGGTCGACACCCGCGCGGCGCCCGGACGAGCCGCACCGGCCTCAGTCTGGCTTGGTTTCGGTGGGAAGCAATGAGCGGACGCGGGCGAGGTAGTCTTCGACGGCGTCGGACCTCTGGAGCGACAGCGCTTTTTCCAGATAACCGACGGCTTTGCCATAGTGGCGGCTCCTCACCTCGATGTTCGCCAGTTCGAGGCCGGCCTGATAGGTGCTCTCGGGAATGCGGTAGGCCGTCTGAAAGGCGAAGGTGGCGTGCGGCAGGTCCTTTTCCTCGACATAGATGCGCCCGAGCGTCAGCAGCGCGCGGCCGTTGAGCGGCGCCAGCGCGATCAGAGCCTCGATCTCGCGGCGCGCGTCGGGCCAGAGTTTCTTGGCCATCAGCAGGTCGGTCCGGGTCTGCAGCAGCGCGAGCCGCCCCGCCGGCGTGAGTTCACCCTTGACGGCCGCAAGCGCCTGCTCGGCCTCCGGAAGCCGCCCAGCGGCGATCAACACCTGGGCATAATAAACCAGCTTCTGCTCGCCCCGGGGACGCGCCGGGCCGAGGATCTTGGCATAGATGCCGGCAGCCTCGGTCGCGAGACCCTGCTCGGCGTAGAGATCGCCGAGGAGCGCGAGTTCGTCGGGGCCCGCCGCTCCGGCGGTCTGCGCCTCCTCGAGCACCGCCATGGCTTCCAGCTTGCGATGGTCGGCGATCAAAACGCCGGCGTAGTTGAGCCAGAGGCCGGTGTCGGTGGGCTTTTTCCTGATGAGCTCCCGCAGCATCGGCTCCGCCCGGCCGTATTGCTTTCCCTTGATGTAGATCCGCAGCAATCCCTCCTGCCAGTCGGCGCTCTCGGGATCGCTGCTCGCGGCCTGCAGGTACGCCGCCTCGGCCCCGTTCAGGTTGCCCTGCGTCTCCAGGCAATATCCGAGCAGCCCAAACGTGCTCGAATCCCGGTCGCCCAATGCCAGGGCCTTCGCCAGGCATTTTACGGCGTCGGCCGCCCGATCGGTCGAATAGTACAGCACGCCGAGGTTCTTCCAGGCGCGCAGGAACTCCGGGTAATGCTCCACGGCGCTGCGAAAGGACTTCTCGGCGAGATCGATCTGTTTCGCCTCGTAGTACGCGTTGCCGAGGGCGAACTCGAACGCGGGGCTCGGCTTGTCCTTCCCCCCGACCATCGTCCCCAGCAACTTCACCGCCAGATCCGGGCTGGTCGCGATCAGGCCGACGGTCTTCTCGTAGACCGCGTAGTCCTCCGGCGACAACTCCGGTTCGCGCTCATGCAGGAAGGACCGCGAAGCCTTGATCAGCCGGTCGGTGTCGACCTTGGGCGGCGTCCGCGGCTGGCCGGCGATCCACCGGTCCCGCTCGAGGCGTTCGAGGGCGCCTCCCGCGTCAACGTCGTCCGCGGCGACCCGGCCGCCGGCCGCCGCCGCTACCATCATCACCATCGCCAGGATTCTTTTCATTGGGTTTCGAAGGGCGTGCCCGTTCCCACGGTCACGCGGATTCGCTGCTGCGCGAGGCATTTGACCTTCTTGCCGCGCCGGATCGCGGGCGAGAACTCCCAGTCGTTGCGCACCGTCTGCGCGACGAGATTGTCGAACTCCGGCTTGCCCGATGACTCGACCACGCGGGCGCTCACGACCCGGCCGTTCAGGTCGATCACAAGCATCAGTTCGACCCGCATGCTGTGCGTGTCGTTAAAGAAGCGGCCGGTGCCGGGCGGGGCGACCCGCACGATGGCATGGGGCGGCCGGTCGACCTCGCTCACCTGATAGACCCGGTGGAGGTCCGCCTCGACCTCGACGCGCGGCTTGAGCGTGGGATTCAGGTAACCGAGCCGGACCACCGCCCCCACGGGTTCATGGGTGGTCGGCACCAGGGCCTCCAGGTCGGGCGGCACGACCGCGATATGCACCGGACTGTCCGACGCGCCGATTTCAAGGCCGGCGATCGCCGCCGTCGTGTCCGCCGGCTGCTCCGGCGCCGCGTCCTCGGTGCGCGGCGGCGGGGGCTCGAGCGGCATCGAGACTGCGCGCAGATCCACTATCTGGGCGGCGGGGCTTTCCGGGACGACGCTTTCGAGGCGCGACAGGCCGAAAAACAGGAGAAAGGTGAACGCCAGGCCGGCGACCCAGCCCAGCGCGTCCTGCCAGCCGTTGAAACCACCGGAAAGATCGGCGATGCGATTCATCGTCCGCCCTCAGTTGGCCCGCGTGGTGGCGAATTGGACCTGTTCGATCCCCGAGCGTTTCGCCTCGGTGTAGACCGCGGCGAAGGTGCCGAGGTTGGACGAGCGGTCGCCGCGGATGATGACCGCCGGCGAGCGGCCGAAGGTCGCCTGCTTCAGCACCTCGGCCACCTGGTCGGTGCGGATCTCCTGCCCGTCGAAATAGATGCGATTGTCCGCCGTGATCGCGATGAACAGCACGTTCTGCTCCACGTTGGCCGTGCCCGAAACATCCGGCTTCTGCACCTCGACGCCGGGATCGTTCACGAAGGCGCTGCTGATCATGAGAAAGATCACCAGCACCATGACGCAGTCGACCATCGGCACCATGTCGATGTGCGTCGTCTCGAAGCGACCGCCGCCGTGGCGCCGGCCGATCACCGGGAGTCCCTCCGTGCGGCCGGCTCCAGCCGGTTCAACTGCGCCGCCAGGCGGTGCACCTGGCGATGCGCGAGATACACCAGACACAGGGCCGGGATCGCCACCAGCAGTCCGGATTCGGTGGCCACCAACACCTCCGAAATGCCGCGCGCCAGGGCCTCCATTGACCGCTGGCCGGCCTTCGCCGACAGGCCCTCGAACGTCTTGGTCATGCCGCTCACGGTGCCCAGCAGGCCGAGCAACGGCGCCGCCGCAATCATCGCGCCGAGCGCGACCCGCTGCTGGCGGAACGCCTCGTGCAGGTCCTCCTGCACCCGGCGCACGACCGGCCGCGGCCCGGCCAGTTCCGGGTCCGCCCGCCGCAGCTGGCGGCGCGACCGCGCCAGCGCCCACAGCAGCTGGAAACAACGCGCGTAGAGCACGACCGAAAGCGCGATGATCGCGATCATCGCGGGACCGCCGCGGGCGACCAGCTCGAGCAGGGGTTTCATACCGCCAGGGGCTCCTTGGGCGAGGCGTCGTCCGAGCCGGCGCGCGCCGCCTCGACCGCGGTGCCGAATTTCAGGGCGTAGCTTTCGAGCCGCGACAGATTCTTCTGGATCCGATGCGCCAGGAAGCCGTGGGCCACCAGGGTCGGGATGGCCACCACGAGGCCGAGCTCCGTCGCCACCAGCACCTCGGAGATGCCGCTGGCCAGGCGGGCGGCGTTGCCGGTCCCGAAGACGGTGATGAGCGCGAAGGTCTTCACCATGCCGATGACCGTGCCCAGCAGGCCCATGAGCGGCGCCGCCGTGGCGATCACCGCGAGCAACGGCAGCCGGGCCTCGTAGTGGTGACGCAGGTCCAGCAGGACGGCCTCCAGCCGCTCCTCGAGGATCGCCTTGGGCTGATCCGCGTCGCGCAGGCCGGCCGTGAACAGCTCCCGCGCCGAGCGCCGGAGGGTCTCGACCTTCTGGCCCGCCTCGGCGATCGCGCCGCGCGCCACGGCGTCAAACACCCCGTCGACGGCCGCCGGCGGATCCACCCCCATCGTGGCAAGATCGTAGGCCTTTTGCAGCACCATGATCGCCGCGAGCGCGCCGACCCCAAAGATCACGAACGCCATCACCCCGCCCTTCTGCACATGCTGCCAGAAGGTGCCGTTGGTCTCCTTCAGGCGCAGCGCCTTGCCGCCCGATGCGTCGGCGACGACGGTTCCCGGCCGGCCGGCAAAAAGGGCCGCGGCCTCCTCGCGGCTCCAGCCGGGCAGCGCATAGCTCGCGGGAACCGCGGCTCCCTCGCGCAGCCGCACCGTGCCGGCGGGCGCGCCTTGTGCGGGCAGGAAGTAGGTCTCCGGCCCGACAAAGGCGAACGTGCCCGGCAGCACCTGGCGGGTCTCCGCGATCATCGCCTTGCCCTCGGCGCGATAGCCGCCCAGCGCCAGCCGCGCGCGCGCGAGGAGGTATTCGGCAATGTCCATCGCCGCGCGGCCGCTCGGCCCCGCGGCTGGATCATCGAGGCGCTTGAGCAGGTCGGCGACCGGTTGGCCGTCGAACTGTTCCTCGCCGGGCGCGCGCCCGGCGTCGACCGCCTTCAGGGCGTCGTGGGCGAGCGTGCCGGCGTAGGATGTCGCCTTGCGCGTGCCATCCAGCTCCTGCAGGAGCCGGCGGCGCTGCGTCGCCGTGTCCTCGCTCGTGGTCTCGATCCGGGTGGTCTCGCTCTCCAGGGCGATGAGGCGATCCTCCACCGCGCGGATCTGCTCCAGCAGCGGCGCCTTCTCGGCGGCGATGCGGGCGCGGGTGCGGTTGAGTTCGTCGGCCGCACGGGCGACGCGATCCTGATAGTCGGCGACGGCGTTCGCCGTCGCCTCGCCAAACGGCGCGGCCGCGCGCGCCACGGCGAACAGGGAGCCGAGCGCGAGCGCAAAAGGCAGGAGGTTCTTCATGGCGCTTCAGTTCCGGACGGCCGGCGGCAGGGATTTCTCAATTTGGGCCGGGACCACGACAAAGGTCGGGTCGCCCTTGTCCCGGGCGACGGCGAGGAGCCGCACCACGGACGCGTAGGCCTCCGGCTTGGGTTCCCAACGCCAGCCGCCGGGACCGGGCCGGCCGAGCCACGCCTTGTGCGCGGCGCGGTCGACCGCGTAGCCATGGCTCAGGCCCCAGTAGATCACATCCAGCGCCATGGCGCTGGGCTCGCCCTCGAGCGTCAGCACGTCCTCGCCGGCGACGACCATGCGGTTGAATTGCGCGCAGCGGTTCAGCACGCTCATCGCGAGCTGCATGCGCTCGCCGAACGGCAGCTCGGGCGCGGCCAGGCTGCGGTAGGACATTTCCAGGGCGTCGGACAGCCGGGGCGGCAGGCCCGGGCGCAGGGCAACCAGTTCGTCCGCCAGCGCCTTGGCCCGCGCGTCGCAGGCCTTCAGGTCGGCGGCGGCGGCCTGGTTCCTGGCCCGCAGACCCTCCAGCTCCTCGCGGTCCTTGGCGGTCTTCGCGCGGGCGAGGTCGCGTTTCTCTTCGAGCAGCGCCGCCCGCTCCTTCAGCGCGGCCAGCGAGGTCACGAGGAATTCGTGCTCCGAGCGCCACGCGGTGTCGGCCTGCGTCGTCTCGACGCGCAGTTTCACCCATTCACGGGCCAGCCGATCGACCTCCTCGAGCGGATCGGCGCCGAGCAG
>JBAIXJ010000216.1:0-3120 GCA_037916645.1 Opitutales bacterium
GACGCCCGAGGCCAAGTTCGCCGCGGCAGTGGACCGTTTCCAGCCCATGCTGCTGAACTGCCGGACCGAGGGCGCCGCCTGGCGCAAACACGGCGTCACCCGCGACCGCGTGCTGGCCCGCAACGCCTACATCGCCGAGGGCTCCACCGCCCTCTGGGAGTACGCGCGACGGATGATCGAGGACACCGTGGCCGCCGGCCATCTCGCAACGTAGGAGGCGAGCCGCCGACGCGACTGGGCCGGAAAATCGGGGCGTACCTTCAATATGCCATTGCGAGTCGCCTCCTGTCGGAGGCGATGAGGCGGTCAATCTGGATCGCCCTGCGGGCCTCGCGACGACAAGGCACTCTGAAAACACGCCCCGGGCGAACGCGATGGGCGTCGCCGGAGCCCGTCATGGACTCACCTGGTGCATCCCATTTTCGGGAGAAGCAAGTCTCGCCGCCGAAACAGCCGCCGTCCCTGAGTTTTGGAGGCCTAGCTGTTACTCATTGGAGAACAGTTGGTTACGTCCAGCGACTGCCTTGGCACAGGCACTGCTTTTCATCAGGGAGTGGCAGCCATCCTTCGGAATCCGCTTCCGGAGGAGGCATGCCGAATCTTCCAGCGATCCGCCAATCCAGCTCCAACTGAAGGGAATCCAGCCCCTGTGGGTTTCTGTCTGATAGCCATGAAATCTCCCGTGGTTTTTCTATCGGCCTCGTTCTTTCTGCTCGCGCTCACCGGGGCCGCTGCCGAGCCCTCTTCTCCCGCCAAGACGCCGGCCGAGGCCAAGCCCGCGGCGACGTCGGCCGCCAACCCGGAATCCACCCTCAAACAGGGCATGCCCGCCGCGGTTGTGAGGCAGATCATGGGCCAGCCGGCGGAAGTCACGCCCATGAAAGCGAAGGACGGGAAAGCCGAAATCTGGGTCTACAAACGCAACACCAACGTGCGGGTGGAACGCGTGCCGGTGGGTTCGACCCCGATCACGGTCACCTCGTTCGGATCCGACGGCAAGGCACACCAGCAAACCGTCGGTGAGGAAGTCCGGTATGGCGACCTCTACAAGGCCACCGAGGAGACGATCCAGCTGCTGATGTTCAACGACCAGTACGTCACCCTGAAAACGAGCAGCCGGCAGGTCCAACACTACAATTGACGGGGCGCACCCCGCGCATTCCCTCGTCTTCATGGTGAAGCGGTTTCTGGCGGCGTGGTGGTGGGTTCCGGTCCTCGCGATCCTCTGCCTGCCCGTCAGCTTCGTCGTCACGTTCCTGCTCTCGCCGCTCTGGTCGTGGATCGAAGCCACGACCGGCCTCGAGTCGATGGGTCATTCCGGGCCGGCCGGCTGGTGTTTCTGGACGATCTACGGCCTGCTGACCGTGGTGTGCCTCGCCGTGGCCTTGCTCCTCAAGCGATGGGCCCGGCAGCAATCCCCGCTCCCGCCCGGGTGACCGGCGCCGGCCTGAATTTCAGGCTCGCCCGGCGCGGCGCCGTGGCCCTTACCTTTGGCGCCGCCTCCGCGGCCTGTCATGCGCACCCTGCCTCAGCTTTTCGCCAACAACCGGGCGTGGGCGGACAACCTCCGCCAGCGCGATCCGGAGTTCTTCCTCCGCCTCTCGCGCCAGCAATCGCCTGCCCATTTGTGGATCGGCTGCTCCGACAGCCGCGTGCCCGCGAACCAGATTGTCGGCCTGCTGCCGGGCGAGCTGTTCGTCCACCGCAACATCGCCAACGTCGTCGTCCACACCGACCTGAACTGTCTTTCGGTGATGCAATTCGCCGTGGAGGTGCTGAAGGTGCGCCACATCATCGTCTGCGGCCACTACGGGTGCGGCGGCGTGGGGGCGGCGCTGCGCGGCGAACGTCTCGGCCTGGCCGACAACTGGCTCCGCCACGTGCAGGATGTGCGGGACAAACACCAGTCGCGCCTCGCGGGCCTGGCCGATCCGGCCGCCGCCCACGACCGTTTGTGCGAACTCAACGTCATCGAGCAGGTGGCCAACGTCTGCTCCACCACGATCGCCCGCGACGCCTGGGAGCGCGGCCAGGAGCTTTCGGTTCACGGCTGGATCTACAGCCTCCGCGACGGCCTGCTCCGCGACCTGAAGACCACCGTCACCGCACCGGCCGAGACGGCCGACGTCCATCGCGCCGCGCTCGCGGCCTTGGGCTGACCCATCCCCTTCGACGGAGTCGAGAAGCTCGTCGAGCGTGACCAGCGCGGAATCGGCTGTGGTCGCCGGCGCCGACCGCCGCGGGTGTGTATTATCACGGAGCGGGCCTCCGATTCTTCGCGCTCCGCCGCCGTGCCACAAGAGATTGATGCCGCCAATCTTGCCCGCACCGCGCACCCTTTTTGCAGCGCATGGCCGCGCCCGACCAAAACGTGGTTATGCCAACAGGCGTGGGCACGAAGGCCGGGTGGCCACGAGGGAGAAGCCGAGCACGACTGGCCGGTATCGCCGGTTTTCGTGGGTCACGCCTGGCCGGCCCACGCGCCTGGTGCCTTGCGGACTTGAGCTCCAAGATATTTCCTGTCAATTAGAACGAACGGTCTCCGGCGCCCAAATCATACCGTACGCCGGCGCCGCGGGATTCTGATAGTACAACAACCCCTTGAGGGATAATTACCCTGTTCGGCAAGCACCATGAGAACCAGCTCAGCGGTAGTCGCGTCAATCGTCGGTTTGCTCGGCTTTTGCTCAGCTGCACACGCAGTGAACGACGGGCTCTGGATGAGCCTTAGATACTCGGTTTCAGTTGTCTATGTCGGGATTTTGGAAAAGGGGGTCGACATGCCTCAGCCAAAGTCGGTCGAGATGGCTGACTACCCGATCGAAGCTTGGCGGGCGGCTGTTTCGGGGGAGGCGATGCTGATAGTCGCAATCGCCCCTGATGGTTCTGTAGGCGACGTGGTCGTCGAGAAGGCTACTCTGCCGGTATTCGGTGTTGCAGCCGCGCAGGCCGCGGCGAAATGGAGGTTCTATCCGGGCGTTTTGCTGAAAGAGAGAGCGAAGGCTGTATCTACTCACTTGCGCTGCCGAATTCAGTTCCGGGCCGATGAATCCTAAACTCCCTGAATCCTTGCCGAACCAATCGGTAGACTCGACGGCCTCCGCTGGCACTCCGGCTGCG
>JBAIXJ010000217.1:0-2555 GCA_037916645.1 Opitutales bacterium
CGGCCGCGGAGGACGGCGCCGATCGCGTCCTCGGACGGAAGCTGCGACGCCTCGTCGAAGATCACCAGGTCGAACGACGGCGCGCGGCCGTCGAGAAACTGGGCGACCGTCAGCGGGCTCATCATGAAGCAGGGCTTGATCGCGCGGATGGCGGCCTCGGCCTCGTGCAGGGTGCGCCGCAGCGGCTGGTGCCCGCGCTGCCGGGCCAGCTCGCGCCGCAGGACGGGCATGCCCGCCGCCGCGTCCGGCGCCTGGAGGCGGGCCTGCACCCGCTCCCGCAGCTGGGCCACGAGCCGGGCGCGGTTTTCCTGCAGGACGCGCTCGTCGAGCGCGCGGAACTCCGCCCGCCGGCCCTCGTGGGTCGCCACGTTGAAGGTGGCCAGCAGCGGCCGCGCGCGCAGGCAGACCGCCAGCCACTGCGCGTGGAACGCGCGCAGAAAACACCGTTCGAGGTCGCCGAAAGGCACCCGCCCCTCCATCGCCGCCGGCACCATCCCGCCGGCCAGGCTCTGCGCGGCCTGCCGGCGCGCCGCCTCGAACGCCGCCCAGCGCGGCGCCAGCCCGGTCGTGCCGGCGACGGCGTCGACCCGGCTGCTGATCACCGGCAGGGGCAGATTCTCAAGATGACCCGGCGGCCACCCGACCGCGGCGCCGAACCGGCGCAGGGCGGCCCGGTCCTGGGCGGCGGTCTCCCCCAGTGCGCGCAGCGGCGAAACGTCGGGCGCCGGCTGCGCGGCCCACGCCGCCGTGCGCGCCACCGCCAGCCCGTGACGCCGGCAGAACGCGTGGAATTCGACGACCCAGTCGAGGTAGCGGGCCAGCTGGTCGGGGTCGGAGCGCTCGCCCCGCCAGAGCGCGCCAAAACAGGCCCGCCCGGCCTCCTCCCCGGCCGCCAGCGCCGTGCGGGTGCGCGCCCACCGGTCCACGTCGCGCAGGTCCGCCGCCTGCTCCCGTAGGGATCTGCGGTAGCCGGCCCGCCGGTAGTCGTGCCAGCGCCGCCAGATTTCCCGGAAGCGGCCGTCGCACCAGGCGAGCACGGCCCGCGCGCCGGACCACCGGGCCTCGACGAAGGCGATGTCGCCCGCGTGCTCCCGCTCCAGCGCCGGCTCGGTGAACCATTCGGCCAGCCGGGTGTGGAGCGCACGCACCTCGCGCAGCCGTTCCACGAACGCCAGCGCGTCCGCCGGCGGCACGTCCCACGGGGCGCCGGCCAGCACTGCCAACGGTGCGCCCGGCGAACGCGCCAGGAGACCGGCAAGTTCCTCGGCGGGCGCCAGGTCGGAGAACCGCACGGGGCGCGGCAGGCCGAATTGCTCGGCCGTCGCCAGCGCCGCGGCCTGGAGCGCGTTCAGGCGGGCCGCCAGGGCCGGGCCCGCCGCCGCGATTTCCTCGAGTTCCGTGGGCAGGTACAGCACCTTGGCCGCGTCCCGCCACGGGTGCTCCGCCGGCGCGCCCGTCTCCGCCGCGGCCGCCGCGAGGGCGCGCAGCGCCTGCACCGTCTCCTCGAGCTGCAGCGGGGTCACCGTGTCGACCGCGCCCTCGTACGGCAGCCGCAGGGCGTCGCGGAACCGCGCGAATTCGCCGTACGCCTGGTACGGCGACAGGTGGAGCGCGCCGAACGGGGCGTGGACCGCGCGCACATAATCGCTCAGGCCGGCGCGCACGCCCGGCAGGCGCTCGCCCGCCGGCGTGGCGACGTCGGCGGCGTGCAGGGAGGCGTCGATCGCCTCCCCGATCTGCTGGAGGACGGCGCGCTTGTTGGCCTTGGCGGCGTGCAGTTCCAGGCAGAACTCCCCCAGTCCGGCGGCGACGAGCCGGCTGTGGACGACCGAGAGCGCCGCCTGTTTTTCGGCGACGAACAGGACCGATTTGCCCGCCGCCAGCGCGGTGGCGATGAGGTTGGTGATCGTCTGGGATTTCCCGGTCCCCGGCGGGCCCTGGATCACGAGGTCATGCTGGCGGGTGACCGCGGCGATGGCCCGCAGCTGGCTGGCGTCGGCGTCGACCACCTGGAAGGTGTTTTCCGGCGCGAAGTCCTGGTCGAGTTCGAGCGCGCGGACCTCCGGCGGCAGCCCGATGCGCTCGCTGCCCTCGCGCGTGGCGAGCTGGCGCACCAGCCGGTGGGCGGCCGCGGCCGCCGCGTTGGTCTCGAGGTCCCGGTACATGACCAGCTTTTGGAACGAGAACAGGGTCAGGACGATCTCGCCCTGTACCGACCACGCCGGCTGGCTGGCGATGCGGCGCGCCACCTCGAGGAAATAGCTCTGAAGATCGTAGCCCTCCTCCATCATGTCGGCGGCCGGCAGGTCCGGCAGCTCGAGGCCGTGGTTGCGGCGCAGCAGCTCCGTGAGGGCCGGATTCACCAGCGGCTCGTCGTCGGCCGTGCGCAGCGCATAGCCGGTGCGCGCGGATTTGCGTGTCAGCGTGACGGGCAGCATCACCAGCGGCGCCCGGAGCAGCTCGCGCTCGTCCGGCGCCTCCCGGTACGTGAGCATGCCGAGGGCGAGAAACAGGGTGTTCACGCCCTGCTCCTCCAGGCTGCTGCGCGCCAGCTC
>JBAIXJ010000218.1:0-3565 GCA_037916645.1 Opitutales bacterium
CCGCGGGTGCCGCAGACCGCCGAGGGCCGGCAGATGGTCGTACGCGATTCCCGCCGCGCGCAGGGCGCCGGGCAGCGTGTCTTTGTTGAACTGCGGGTTGAACCGCGAGCGCGGAACGGTGCGCACATCCAAGAGTCGCATGACGCCGTGCTCTCGCAGAACCTCGATGAAAGCCTCCAGCGTCTGCGTGGAGTGGCCCACGGTGAAGACGGACAAGGATTCTCCGCCCCGACCTTTCGCCGGCATGGCGCATCGGCTCGGCTCAAGTCCGCCGAAGCTTCGCGGTCAGGCTGCTGAGACTTTTCTCGACGTCGGATAGCGAGGCCAAGAAATCCTCCCGCTTCTCGGCCACGAAATCCTTGCCGACATCTATCTGGCGCACGGCAGCCCGCCGGAGACCCTCTACCCTGTCGGCCACGTCCTCGCACAGGTCCGCAGCCTGATCCCTGACGTCCTCGTACGTCCTCACAATCTGACGACGGGTGCGCACACCGCTCTGTGGCGCAAAAAGAAGCGCCGCAGCGGCGCCGACCACGGCGCCCGCTGCAAAGAGACACGCCTCGCGAATCCCTTGGTCCCCGTTGTTGCTAATGGTGTCACCTTTCATATCGCCTCCACCTAGCCCGGAGTATTCACGAACCGCCGTGAATACTCCGGGCTATCGTCCGCGACGGGATAGTTTATGGCGGCAAGCCCGCTGTGACCAGTACCCCAGCGGCGGTACCACGGCGGCGGTATTTCACTCGATGCCGGGTCATCCCTCCAGCAGCAGATCCTCGGGCCGTTCGATCAGTTCCTTGACCCGGACCAAAAACTCCACTGCCTCGCGGCCGTCCACGATCCGGTGATCATACGTGAGCGCCACGTACATCATGGGGCGGACGGCGACGGTGCCGGAGCGCACCACCGGACGCTCCTCGATCTTGTGCAGGCCCAGGATGCCGACTTGCGGCGGATTCAGGATCGGCGTGCTGAGCAGGGATCCGAACACCCCCCCGTTGGTGATGCTGAAGGTGCCGCCGCGGAGGTCCGCGAGCGAGAGGGTTCCGTCCGTCGTCTTCTGGACAACGGCCCGGATCGCGGCCTCGATCTCCGCGATTGACAGGCGGTCGGCCTCCCGCAGAACCGGTACCACCAGGCCCTCGGCTGCGCCCACGGCGATGCCGATGTCGTAGTACCGCTTCAGAACGATCTCCTCGCCCTGGACTTCCGCGTTCAGGCGCGGATACCCTTTCAGCGCGGCAATGGCCGCCTTGACGAAGAACGCCGTGATCCCCAGACCGACGCCGTGCCGCTCCTGGAAGCTTTCCTTGTGACGGCCGCGGATGTCCTGGATCGCCCCCATATCGACCTCGTTGAACGTGGTCAGCATGACCGCCGACTGCTGCGCCTCCACCAGGCGCCGCGCGATCGTCAGCCGGCGCCGGGACATGCGCACGCGCTCTTCCCTGCCCGCCCGCTCCACGGCGCCGGCGGCCTGCGCCCCGCCGGCCGCGGCTTCGCCCGGTGGCGACGGGCGGGCGCCCGTGACGACAGCGCCGGGCGACCAGGATGACTGCGGGATCGGCGGCGGCTCTACCGCGCCTGCCTCCAGCGCAGGCGTCGTGCGCCCAGGCGACGGGGCGGCGACCGCCGGAGGCTGTTCCGCCGCCGGTATGGCCGGGGGCGCGGCCGACGTCTCCTCGATGAGCCCGAGCACCTCGCCGATCTTCACGTCCTCACCTTCCTGCCGCGCGATACGCGCCAGCACGCCGGAGGCTTCCGCCGTGATCTCCAGATCGACCTTCTCCGTCTCCAGCGCGACGACCGGCTCGCCGGCGGCAACGGGCTCGCCTTGCCGCTTCAGCCACCGGCTGACCCTCGCACCGACCACCGACTCGCCCAGTTCGGGCACCTTGATCTCGCTAGCCATGCCCCGCCTGCCTTCCGGCCTCCGTGCCGCTGGGCGCGACGGCGCCGTCGCCGCGCCGAGACCCGAAATCGTAGGCCTGCTGGATCAGCGCCGCCTGGGCCGCCGCATGCCATGCTGCGGAGCCCTCGGCGGGACTCGAATTGGGAGGGCGCCCGATGAACCGGAGCGGCCGGCGGCCCCGGATCGCTGCCGCCAGCTGCGCCCGCACAAACGGCCAGGGTCCCATGTTCTCCGGCTCTTCCTGCAGCCAGACCACTTCGTCCAGCGCACCATATCGGTCGAGCAGAGCCGCGATCTCCTCCGCAGGGAACAGGTAGATCTGCTCCACGCGGACGACGGCCACTGCGTCGGTCGCGCCCCGGAGTGCGCTCGCCGTGAGGTCCACGAACACCTTCCCGCTGCAGAGGACCAGGCGGCGCACGCTCTCCGGGCGCCGCGCGGCCTGCGGGTCGTCCAAGACCGGCCGGAACCGACTCTCGCAGAGGTCGCGGAGCGAGGATCGGGACGCCGGATGGCGCAGCAGGCTCTTGGGCGTCAGGATCACCAGGGGCAGCGGGTCGGTCGACAAGAGCGCCGCTTGGCGCCGAAGGACGTGGAAGTACTGCGCCGCCGTGGTGCAATTGACGAGGCGCAGGTTGGTCTCGGCGGCCAGCTGCAGCACGCGCTCGGGTCGTGCGCTGGAATGGTCCGGCCCTTGCC
Source organism: Opitutales bacterium (assembly GCA_037916645.1). Classification (GTDB taxonomy): domain Bacteria; phylum Verrucomicrobiota; class Verrucomicrobiia; order Opitutales; family Opitutaceae; genus Fen-1467. The sequence continues at coordinate 2,612 of JBAIXJ010000218.1, forward strand.
CCTCGAAGCCATGCGGCAAGAGCAGGACCAGGGACGGCGTTTGCCCCCACTTGGCCCGGGCCGAGACGATGAACTCATCCACCATTGCCTGAGCCGCGTTCACGAAATCGCCGTACTGCGCCTCCCAGAGCGTGAGCCGCCCGGGCGCCTGGACGTTGTAGCCGAATTCGAAACCGAGTGTCGCGTTCTCGCTGAGGGGGCTGTTGAAGACGGCGAACGCAGCTCTGACCCGCGGCAAGGCTTGGAGGGGCGTGAATGCCGCGCCGGTCTTCGCGTCGTAGAGGACGGCGTGGCGCTGACCGAAGGTGCCGCGCGCCGCGTCCTCGCCGGTCAGGCGAATGGCGACGCCGTCCTCCAGGAGCGAGCCGAGCGCCAACTCCTCCGCCGTCGCCCAATCGACGGCGGGCTCGTCGAGCGCCTCCAGCGCCTCCCGGCGCCGCTCTCTCGCCCGCGCGAGCTTCGGGTCGAGTGTGAAGCCCGGCGGCAGGGCGCTCAGCGCTTCGTGCAGGGCGCGGAGGCGCTCCGCCGACACCGCGGTCTGCACGTGCCGCGCGGCCCCGGGGGGCGGGGCCGCCGGGGCGGTGGCCGCCAGCTCCGTCTCGGGCCGGAGTGACTCCAGCACCTGCTGCAGGGATTGCATCCGCTCCTCGATCATCTGGGACGGCCGCTCGGGATGGACCGCACGCCGCGCCACGAGGGTCCCGGCCCAGCGCGTCCGCACCGTCGGATGCGCCTCGATCTTGCGGTACATCACGGGCTGCGTGAAGCGTGGCTCGTCCCCCTCGTTGTGACCGTGCCGGCGGTATCCGACGAGGTCGATGAGAAAATCCTTCCGGAATTCCGCACGATAGGCGAAGGCCAGCCGCGCCGCCTCGATGCACGCCTCCGGGTCGTCGGCATTCACGTGGATGACGGGAATCTCGAAGCCCTTGGCAAGATCGCTGGCGTAGAGCG
>JBAIXJ010000219.1:0-1681 GCA_037916645.1 Opitutales bacterium
GCCTCCATGTAGTGACGCGCGTTCACCGGCCGGATGAACAGGTTGCAGAAGAAGCCCACGACCAGCAGCACAGCCATGATGTACATGGTGATGTTGTAGGCCTGGGCCTTGGGCACGCCGTGGTCGACCTGGTACTGCCGGATGTAGTTCACGAGCACCGGACCGAGCACGCCCGCCACGGACCAGGCGGTGATCAGCAAGCCATGGATGGCGCCGACGTAGCGCGTGCCGAACAGATCCCGCAGGTACGCGGGGATCGTCGAGAAGCCCCCGCCATACATGCTGATGATGATGAGGAAGCACACGACGAAGAAGGCGACACTGCCGCTGCCGCCGGCGGAAGGGACGAGCGCGTACAGGAAGGTGCCGAGCACGAAAAAGCAGAAATAGGTGTTCTTGCGGCCGATGAGATCGGAGACCGAGGCCCAGCTGAAGCGGCCCGCCATGTTGAACAGGCTCATGAGGCCCACGAAGCCTGCGGCGGCGAGCGGGCTCACCCGTCCGGGGAACATTTCCTGACTCATGGCCGAAGCCTGCCCGAGCACGCCGATACCCGCCGTGACGTTCAGGCACAGCACCCACCAGAGCAACCAGAATTGCGGGGTGCGCAGGGCCTCGTACACGTGCACGTTGGCCGTGGTGACGAGCGGCTTGGGATGCGCCTCCGGCTTCCATCCCGCGGGCTGCCACCCGGGCGGCGGCACGCGCACGATGGCTGCGCCGATCAGCATGAAGACCAGATAGATGATCCCCATGCAGATGAAGGTCTCCGCGACGCCCCGGTGCATTGGCGTCGAGAAGCGCGCCATGAGCCACACCGACAATGGCGAGGCGATGAGGGCGCCGCCCCCAAAGCCCATGATCGCCATCCCCGTGGCCATCCCCGGCCGGTCCGGAAACCACTTGATGAGCGTCGAGACGGGCGAGATGTAGCCGAGGCCGAGCCCCATCCCGCCGATGACCCCATAGCCGAGGTAGATGATCCAGAGCGCGTGCGTGTACACCCCCGCGGCGGAGATGAGAAACCCGCTTCCAAAACACAGCGCCGCCGCGAACATGGCCCGCCGCGGACCGCCCTCTTCGACCCACCGACCGAATACCGCAGCGGAGGCACCCAGGAAAAAGATCGCGAGGGTGAAGATCCAGCCGAGCTCGGTGAGCTTCCAGTCCCCGGGCGCCGGACGGTCGATGCCGATGAGCTTCGTCATCGGCAGGTTGAACACGCTGAAGGCGTATGCCTGGCCGATGCACAGGTGAATGCACAGAGCCGCGGGGGGCACCATCCAGCGGCTGAATCCCGGCCCGGCGACCGTCCGGTCCCGGTGCAGAAGCGCAGCGAGTCCCATGCACCCTCCCCTCGATTGACAGCCCCGCGGCGCGGCCCCTAGGCTCGCGCGTCGCTCTCGGCGGAGTTCAAGATGCCACAGTCGGCACCGACCTTGCCACCCTCAGAGGCCAACCCGCCTTCAAAGGTCCGCTCCTTCTCGGCGCTGTTCCTGATCGAGATGTGGGAGCGGTTCGGCTTCTACGGCATGCAGGTGCTGCTGGTGGTATTCATGATCGAATACCTCCACTTCCCCGACAGCCGGGCCAATCTCACCTGGGGCGCCCTCGCGGCCATGGTCTATGCCGCCCCGGTGCTCGGCGGCTGGGTCGGTGACAAGCTCCTGGGCGCCCGCCG
>JBAIXJ010000220.1:0-3421 GCA_037916645.1 Opitutales bacterium
GGCCTCGACGACCGCAATCGGAAGATCACGGGTGAAGCGGAGGATATAGTCGGCTCGTTTCCCGGGCCGGCGCTTGGCCCCGTTTCGCGACGGAATTATCCGGCCGTCGGTGAAGGTCCGTTGCTCCGCGATCGAGTGCGGGTCATTGTCCCAACCGGCCGCCTGTAGTCTTGGCACGACGAATTTGCGGCAGGTGTCGGCTTCGGTCAGCATCGCCAGAAAGCGCGATTTGTAGCTTGTGGAAAGTTGCGGAGCAAACCGATTTCACCGGCCAGAAGAAAGCGGCAACGGAAAGAGCTTTGGGGGGCGGCAGGAGTCCTCCTGCGCGTTTCGTGCTTCTTCGCGCCTATTGCTCGTGGCTTCCCCGGCTCAGAAGTAGTGCAGCTCCCGCGCGGATTTCTCGAGGTCCTCGCGGAAGGGCGGATCCGCGATCGCGATCAGCGCCCGCGCCCGCTGGCGCAGGGACTTGCCGTAGAGATCCGCGATCCCGTGCTCCGTGACCACGTAGTGCACGTGGTTGCGCGTCGTCACCACGCCGGCGCCCGGCTTGAGCATCGCCACGATCCGGCTGACCGGCTGGCCCTTCACCACGGTCGCGCTGGGCAGGGCGATGATCGGCTTGCCGCCCTGGGAGCGGCTCGCGCCGTAGACGAAATCCATCTGCCCGCCCACACCGCTGTAGATGCGCGGCCCGATCGAGTCGGCGCACACCTGGCCGGTCAGGTCGACCTCGATGGCGGAGTTGATCGCCACCATGCGGTCGTTCTTGGCGATGACGAACGGATCGTTGATGTACTCGGTCCGCTGCAGCTCGACCATCGGGTTGTTGTGGACGAAATCGTAAAGGCGCCGCGTCCCCATCAGGAAGCCGGCCGTGATCTTGCCCGGATGCAGCGTCTTCCGGGCGCCGTTGATGATGCCGCGCTGGACGAGGCCCATCACCCCGTCCGAGAACATCTCGCTGTGGATGCCGAGGTCGCGCCGGTCGCCGAGCTCGGCGAGCACGGCGTCGGGCACCCCGCCGATGCCCATCTGCAGGGTGGAGCCGTCCTCGATCAGGCTCGCGCAATGGCGGCCGATCCGGCGCTCCACCTCGGAGCCGTCGCCCTGGTGCAGCTCCAGCGGCGGGTAGGAGACTTCGACGATGTGGGTCAGCCGCGAGACATGGATGAAGCTGTCGCCCAGGGTGCGCGGCATCCGGTCGTTCACCTCGGCGATGATCATCCGGGCCGACTCCGCCGGCGTCTTGGTCAGGCCGACCTCGATCCCGAGGCTGCAGTTGCCGTCCGCATCCGGCGGGCTGAGGTGGACCAGCGCCGCGTCGAGCGGCAGGCGTCCGTGGCGGAACAGGCCGGCGACCTCGGACAGCAGGCACGGCGTGTAGTCGGCGCGGCCCTCGTTGACGGCCTGGCGCACGTTGGCTCCGGTGAACAGGGTGTTGACGCGCAGATACCGCTCCAGGCCGGGCGCGACGTAGTCGGAGCTGCCGATCGTGAACAGCTGGTCGATCTCAACCGGCGCGGTGAACGCGGGCGCCCGTTTGACGAGCGCGGCCAGCACGACCTGGGGCACCGAGCAGTTGCCCGTCATGAAAACCCGCATGCCGCTCTGAATCGCGGCGACCGCCTTCTCGGCGGTGGTCACGCGATCGCGGTAGAGTTGCTCGGCGGAGGTCATCGCAGCGGCAAGTGACAAGTATCAAGTGGCAAGTAACAAGAGATGACGGAGGGCAGATGGCGGAAGGAGGGACACCGATGCGTCCACCGTATCTTGATACTTGCTCCTTGTTACTTGTTACTTTCAGCGCCGGGGCGTCCGCCAGCAGCGACCCTACATTAGGAGCTGGATGGGATCCTCGCCGTGGAGCTGGCCCAGCTGCTCATGCACGTCGACGAGGACGAGCTTGTGCTGGTGGCAGCCGCTCTTGAGGCAGCCCTCGAGGATCCCGCCGTTGGGCAGGTACAGCGCAAACATCGGCGAGAAGCAGAAATCGCACTTCTCCCCCTCGACCTTGAGCGACGCCCCGCAGGTCGGGCAGAACATCTCGACGACCACGCCCTCGGGGATGTCGACGTCGAACAGATTGTGGAAGCTGCCGTAGACCGGATCCAGGTGGATGTTGCCGCGCACGGAGCCATACTGGATCGTGACCTTGATCGACGGGTAGCCGTTGATCGGCACCGCCGGGTCCATCAGGCTGTGGCCGCGGGGGCAGTGGGCGTGCTCGAGATGCAGCGCCTTGGTCGCGACTTCGATGACTACCTTTTCCTTTTCCATGGTCAAACGGGCACCTTCGCCGCGAAGGCCATGCCGGCCTCCAGGGCCTTGAGGTTGATGGCCAGCAGGTGCTGCTTCGTGGGGCCGAGCACGTCGCGGATCGCCTCGACCACGGAAGCCTTCTGCACCGCCTGCGACAGAGCGAGATAGGCGCCCAGCATCACGACGTTGGCGACCCGCGGGCTGCCCTGCTCCTGGGCGATGTCGTTGACCGGGATCAGCAGGACCTGCACGTCGGTGCGGACGGGGGCGCGGGGGATGAGCGAGCGGTTGACCAGCAGCCAGCCGCCCGGCTGGACGAACGCCTCGAAGCGGTCGAGCGACGGCAGGTTCATCGCGATCACGCACGTGGCCTCGGTGACGATCGGCGCGCCGATGATCTCATCCGACACGATCACGTTGCAGTTGGCGGTGCCCCCGCGCATTTCCGGGCCGTAGGAGGGCAGCCAGGACACGTTCTTCCCCTCCATCATGCCAGCGTGGGCGAGCAGTTTGCCGAACATCAGAACGCCCTGGCCGCCAAAGCCGGCGACGATGATGCGAGCCTCGGTCATGTTCAGGCTCCCCCCTCCACGTCGCGAAACACACCGAGCGGGTAAACCGGGATCATGTTCTGCTCCACCCAGCGCAGCGCCTCGACGGGTGACAGGCCCCAGTTGGTCGGGCAGGCCGAGAGGACCTCGACCATGCTGAATCCCTTCCGGTCGAGCTGCATTTGGAACGCCTTCCGGATGGAACGCTTGGCCGCATTCAGCCGCGGAATCGTGTGGACCGAGACCCGCGCAATATAGGCGGTCGTGCTGATGGTGGCCAGCATCTCGGAGACCCGCAGCGGGGCGCCCTGTCCCACCAGGGAACGGCCGTGCGGCGACGTGGTTGTCGGCTGGCCGAGCAGCGTTGTCGGCGCCATCTGGCCGCCGGTCATGCCGTAGATCGCATTGTTGACGAAGACGACGGTGATGTTCTCGTTCCGCATGGCGGCGTGCACGATCTCAGCCATGCCGATCGAGGCGAGGTCGCCGTCGCCCTGGTAGGTGAACACGATGTTGTCCGGCAGCACGCGCTTGATGCCGGTCGCCACCGCCGGCGCGCGTCCGTGCGCGGCCTCGTGGGCGTCGCAGTTGAAATACTCGTAGGCGAACAC
>JBAIXJ010000221.1:0-2535 GCA_037916645.1 Opitutales bacterium
ATCGTCGACGGCAAGCCGTTCATCATCCTCGGCGGCCAGGTGGGCAATGGCACCGGCTTCCCGGACCGGATGCAGCGTGCCTGGCCGAAATTCAAGGCCATGCACCTGAACACGGTCGAGTTCCCGATTTACTGGGGCGAGATCGAGCCGGAGGAGGGCCGGTTCGATTTCAGCGGCGTGGACGCGATCATCCGCGGGCTGCGCTCGCAGGGCCTGCGGGCGATCCCGCTCTGGTTCGGCACCTACAAGAACGGCGCGATGGACTACGCGCCGACTTGGGTGAAGGCCGACGCGAAGCGCTTTCCGCGCGTGCTCGACTACGGCGGCCGGCCGATCCGCGTGCTTTCGCCCCACGGCCAGGCGACGCTGGACGCCGATCGGCGCGCCTATGCCGAGCTGATGAAGCACCTCAAGGAGGTCGACGGCTCCGACCATACGGTGATCCTCATGCAGGTAGAGAACGAATCGGGCATCCTCGGGTCGGTCCGCGACTATGCGCCGGAGGCGACGCGGCTCTTCAACGGCCCCGTGCCCGCGACGCTGGCGGTGGCCCTCAAGAAGCCGGCCGGGACGTGGAAGGAAGTTTTCGGTGGCCGGGCGGAGGAGATGTTCACCGGCTATTTTCTCTCGAGCTACATCAACGCCGTCGCGCGGGCGGGCAAGGAGGTCTATCCCATCCCGACCTACGTCAACGTGTGGATGGGCGGGGAGGGGACCAACGACCGTTTTTTGGAGTTTGACCGGCCGGGTGACAGCTATCCGAGCGGCGGGCCCCAGTCGCACATGATCAACCTCTGGAAGACGACGGCGCCCGACATCGACCTGATCGGCCCCGACATCTACCACCAGTCGCCGATCATCTACCGGATGATCCTGTCGCGCTACGCCCGGCCGGACAATCCGCTGTTCGTGGTGGAGACCGGGCGCGGCATGGCCTTCGCGCGCTTCTGCTTCTACGCCTTCGCCGACTATTCCGCCGTCGGCTTCACGCCGTTCGGCATGGATGCCGGGCCCGGCGACGAGCTCAGCGCCGGCTTTGCCGACATGGCGGCGAACTTCCGCGTGCTCGAGGCGGCGCTGCCCGCGCTCGCGGACCTGCAGGCGGCGGGCAAGCTGCAGGCGGCGGTGGAGGAGGAAGCCATCCCCGGGCGCATGCTGTACTTCGACGGCTACGACATTCTCGTGCGCTTCCGTCCGCCCAACCGCTACACCGGGCAGCCGGTGACGCCGGTGCCGTCCGGCCGGGTGTTGGTCGGGCAACTCGGGCCGGACGAGTTCCTGATCGCGGGCTTCGACGCCGCGCTGGACTTCAAGCCGGCGATGGGGTCGGCCTTCACCGGCGCGCAGGCCCTCCGCGTCGAGGAGGGCCGCTACGAGAACGGCGCCTGGCAGGCGATCAGCCAGCGCGTCGGAAATATCACCGACGGCGGCCTGGCCTTCCCGCCCCTGGGCGCGCTGATCCGCATCCGACTCATGCGCTACTAGGACGGGCGGTCGCGTTGAATTCGCCCGCTGGAAAACCACCGGCGTCCGCCTGAAACGCGGGCAGCCCGGTCACCACCAGGACGACTTCTTCTTCTGGCTCGCCTGCAGCTGGTCGTCGGCGTTTTTCAGCTGCATCGCCAGATCGGCGGTATGCGCCTTGGAGGCCTTGAGCTGGGTCTGCAGTGTGGTGAACGACGCTTGCGATTGCTCCAGTTGAGTCTGCAGGTCGGCGAGTTGGCTGTTGGCGTGGTTGAGGCGGTCTTCCAGATCGGACGACCGGTTCGTGGCCGCGTCCAGCTTGGCCTGGGCATCCTTCTGCTGCTGATCCGCCGCCGCCGCGGCCTGCTTGAGCTGTTGGTCGAGCTTCAGGTGGTCCACCGCATCGGCGTCCACCTGTTTCTGCAGCTTGGTCACGTTGGCCTGGGCGTCCGCCAACTGGTCCTGGAGTCGGGCGGACTCGGCTTTGGCGCCGTCCAGCTGCTTCTTCAGGTCGGCGTTGGCGTCGTTGGCCTGGTTGAGCGCGGCCTGGGTCGCGATCGCGCTGCTATTCGCCGCGCTGAGCCTTTTGCCCATGACGACCGCGACGACGACGATCACGACGAACAGCAGACCAATCATCATGGGTGCCCCACGGCTTTTCCGGATGGGGACAGAAGTGCGCGTTGCTTCGCTCATGGGGATCCTCCTCGTCAAAAGGGTTTTTTGGGACGCCGCCGTTAGTGTCTTTCCCGTGGCCGGGGTTCCAGACCAAGTGCGGGGAAAGGGTCGCGCAGCAGCCAATCTGCAATAAGCCCGCATGGGTCGGTCGCGGGAGGGCGCCGGGGACGCGGTCGACGCCGCGCCACCCCCTCTGCCATTGGCCGGCCCCGGACTCCGCGCCGGATCCGGCGTCACGATGCGCACGCCGATTGTGTTCGCGGTCGCGGTGTTGAGGACCGGCGGCGGGCGGCGGCCGTTCGAAGGACAATGAATTCCCCCCTTGGTCCCGGGCGCCCCTCGCAACGGCGGTCACGCCGCCGGGTGTGGGGGCTCGTGCGTCGGGTGGCGCGG
>JBAIXJ010000222.1:0-5345 GCA_037916645.1 Opitutales bacterium
CCTCGCTGTGCGCGGCATCGAGCCGTCCGCCGAGGCGGAGCTTCCAGGTGGCGTTCAGCGTGCGTGTGAATTCGGCGAACGCGCCGACATCGTCCTGCCGCAGGTCCGGCCAGAGGAGGTCGACGGCGCCCGGGCGTTTCCGGTCGAGCCGGCGCTCCTCGGTGGTCGCGTCGACGCCCAAGGCGATCTCATCGCCGCCGCCAGTCTGGTGGCGGACGATCACGCCGCCCGCGATGCTGCGCGTGCGGCCGTCGGCGTTGATGCGGGCGGGATTCGGGCGGCCGGCGTTGTCCAGGTGGGGCCGGACGACGCCCACGCCGAGGCGGGCGTCGATCCGCGTGGCGGGTGAGGCGCTCCAGCCGTATCCGCCGGTGAACGCGACGGTGTCGGTGTCGCGGGTGTCGAGGGGCAGCGCGGAGTTCACGGCCAGCAGCTGTCGGGAGAACAGTGCGCCGAGGCGCAACCGGTGCTGCGCGTCCGGCTGCCATTCGCCCTGGAAGGCCGCGCCGAAATTGCGGTCGGCTGCCGGCACGATCGTGCCGTTGCCGGACGTGTAGTCGCCCAGCCGGTGCGCGGCCAGCGCCGCCCGCGAGGTCCACGCGCCGCGGGCGATCGTCTCGGCCGCCAGGAGATCGCCGCCGTCGCGGTCGGCGTTCCAGGAGGCGCCGAAGTAGGTCCGGTTGGTCTTGTCGGGCAGCGCGGACGAGAGCTGGAGGTAGCCGGCGTTGGCCGGCGGACCCAGCGTCACGGAGGGCAGGGTGCTGATCACCTGGAATCCAGCGGGGATGCCGGCGGCGATCAAGGCGATGGGCGAGGCGGTGCGGGTGGGCGAGGCGTTGGGCAGCGGCAGGCCGTCGAGCGTGGTGACGACGCGATCGGAGCCGAGCCCGCGCAGGATCGGCTCCGCGGCGGCGGCGCCCATGTGGTGCAGCGCCAGGCCCGGGACCGCCTCGGCCGCGCCGGCGAGGCTGGGGGGCACGCTCCATTGCAGCCGGTCCGCGGTGGCGCCCAGCCAGGCGGGCACGGCCTCGCCCTGGACGACGAATTGATCGAGGCGGACGCTGTCCTCCGCCAGCGGGCTGGCGGGCGGCTGCTCCGCCGCCCGGGCGATGGCGAGGCCGGCGGCCAGGCAGGCGGGCAGAAATGGATGGCGCAGATTCATCTGACGGCCGCCAGTCCGGCCGCGCCCGCCACGGCGAGCACGGCGCCGATCCAGAAACGCGGCGTGGTCCGGCTGTGCTCAAGGGCGCGCGCGATTGGCACCGTCAGCAACGGGGCCGTGGCCACGATGGGCAGGACGATGCCGGCCGGCGTGCCGCGCAGCGCCCACTGGTAGCAGGTGACGCCGAGCACCGGACCGAGCAGCGTGTTGAACACGACCCAAGTCCACGGCGGCAGCTTTGCGGCCGGAAGAGTCTCCCCAGTCGGCGTCATTGAACCATCCAGCGCCGGCCACCAGCGGAGGAGGGCGAAGGCGAAGGCGCCGACGGCGAGGCCGCCGAGCCCGCGCTGGTAGGCCGAGGTGGCGCCGTCCATGAGGAATCCCTGCGCGTGCAGGACGGCGAACGCCTTGCGGCTGAGCACTGCGCCCGCGCCTTGGGTGAGGGCGGAGATCACGGCGAGGACGGCGCCGGCGGTGTAGGCGTCCGCCGTCCGCCGTCCGCCCATAGGTCCTATCGGACCTATAAGTCCTATGCCGACCCCCGCCAGCGTCAGCGCGGCGAGCGCGATCTGCGCCGCGGAAAGCCGCGTGCCGAGCCAGAGCCATTCGACCAGCGCGGCGGCCACGGCCGAGCCGCACTGGACGATGAGCATGCTGAGGTTGGAGCCGAGGCGCGGCAGCGCATGGAACATCGTGAGCCCGCCCAGGCCGAAGCCCAGGGCGCCGCTGACGAAGAACCAGGCGAACGCCCCGCCCCCGACGCCCTGGCCCGCGGCGTGCGCCCAGGCGCCCAGCAGCGCGGCCGCGAGGAGCAGCCGCAGGAAGTTGCCGGTGGTGCCGCCGTAATGGAGGGCCGCCCGCCGCGCGCACACGGCGTTGGCGGCAAAAAACAGGGCGGTCAGGAAGGCGCCGGTCACCGCTTGTAGAGCGGGCGCGCGGTGTAGCGCGTGTGGAGCAGCTCGTGCGCCTTGGCGCTGAGGGGCCGCTCGAGGAACTCGGCGTAGAGGCGCTTCACCTCCGGATTCTCATGGGAGTACCGGAGGGTGTTCGCCCGGTCGAGCTGGTACACGCCGGACGCCCGCCGCGCCCGGACATTGCCGTTGACGCCGTAAGGCTGGCCGCCGCCGCCGATGCAGCCGCCGGGGCAGGCCATGACCTCGATGAAGTGGATGGGGGACGCGTTGCCCGCGCGGCGCGCGGCGCGCACCTCGTTGAGCACCGTCTCGACGTTGGCCAGGCCGTGGGCCACGGCCACGCGGACCTTCGTGCCCTCGATGTCGACCTCGGCCTGCTTCACGCCCTGCAGGCCGCGCACCGGCTCGAATTCCACGTTCTCGAGCGGGCGGCCGGTGATGAAGAAGTGGGCGGTCCGCAGCGCGGCCTCCATCACGCCTCCGGTCACGCCGAAGAGCATGCCGGCGCCGGTGTAGTCGCCGAGGATGCTGTCGGCCTTGCCCTCGGGCAGGTTCAGGAAGTCGAGGCCGGACTGCTTGATCAGCCGGGCGAGCTCGCGGGTGGTCAGGGCGATGTCGACGTCGAGGAAGCCCGAGGCGTACATCTCGTGGGTCCGCTCCAGCTCGTACTTCTTCGCGGTGCAGGGCATGATCGAGACCACGTACATCTTGGCCGGGTCGATCGCCTGCTTCTTCGCGTAGTAGGTCTTGGCCAGCACGCCGAGCATCTGCTGGGGCGACTTGGCGGTGGAGAAGTTGTCGATGAAGTCGTAGTGCAGCTTCTCCATGAAGTCGGTCCACGACGGGCAGCACGAGGTGATCAGCGGAAGCTGGCCGCGCCCGTGCACGAAGCGCTCCACGAACTCGCTCGCCTCCTCCATGATCGTGACGTCGGCGGAGAAGTTGGTGTCGAACACGGCCTGGAAGCCGAGCCGGCGCAGCGCGGTGTAGATCTTGCCGGTGAGATCGGTGCCCGGCGGCAGGCCGAAGGCCTCGCCGAGGGCGACGCGCACGGACGGGGCGATCTGCACGACGCAGTGCCGGGCGGGGTTGTGCAGCGCCTCCCAGACGGTGGCGGTCTCGTCGTTCTCGACGATCGCGCCGGTCGGGCAGTGGTAGGCGCACTGGCCGCACTTCACGCAGGGCGACTCCGCGAGGGTGATGTCGCCAGCCGGGGCCATGCGGGTGTTGATGCCGCGGTCGAGGAAGGAGAGCGCCCACACGTCCTGCATCTCCTGGCAGACCTGCACGCAGCGGCCGCATTTGATGCACTTGGTGAAGTCGAGGATGATCGAGCCGTTGGAGTTGTCCGGCTTGAGGTCGGGAATGCTGCGCTTGATGTTCTCGACGCGGATGCCGAAATCGGCCGCGAGGGCCTGCAGCTCGCAGGTGCCATTGCGGCCGCAGGTGAGGCAGCCGTTCGGGTGGTTGGAGAGGATCAGCTCCAGTACGGTGCGCCGGACTTCGGTGAGCTCGGCGCTGTGGGTGGTGATCGCCATGCCCTCCGTCACCGGTGTGCAGCAGGCGCGGACCATCCGGGCCTGGCCGGCGACCTGCACGATGCACAGGCCGCAGGCGGCCGTCGGCAGGAGATCGTCGTTCTTGCAAAGGGTGGGGATCTTCACCTGCACCTGGCGGGCCGCCTCGAGGATCGTGGTGCCCTCGGGCACGGTGACGGGCAGCCCGTTGATCTTGAGATTCACGGGCGCCCCCAGGGGCATCGGCGGAGTGGAAAGGGATTTGGCGGTGGCAACCATGGCGGGAAATCAGGCGCGGGCGGGTTCGGGGGCGGGGGCGGCTTCGGCGGGACGGCCCTGGGCCATCTTCCGGGCGTAAAGCACGCCGCCTTCGAGGTAGGCTTTGAACTCGGATTCGAAATGGCGCAGCGAGGTGAGCACCGGGTTGGGCGCGCCCTGGCCGAGGCCGCAGAGCGAGGCCTTCTGCATGGCCTTGCAGATGGCGCGGATCCGTTCGAGGTCGCCCGGCTCGCCGCGGCCGCGTGACAGGCGGTTGAGGATCTGGAGCATCTGGTAGCCGCCGATCCGGCACGGGGCGCATTTGCCGCACGACTCGTCGACGCAGAAGCGCAGGTAGAAGCGCGAGACCTCCACCATCGAGTCATCCTGGTCCATCACGATCATGCCGCCGGAGCCCATGATGGAGCCCAGCTGCGAGAGGGATTCGTAGGTGACCTGGGTGTCGAGCAGGGGCTCGGGGATGACGCCGCCGGAGGGACCACCGGTCTGCACGGCCTTGATGGCCTTGCCGCCCATCACGCCGCCGCAGAGGTCGAAGACCGTTTCGCGCAGGGTGATGCCGAGCGGGACCTCGACGAGCTGGGCGTTGCGGACCTTGCCGGTGACGGCGAAGACCTTGGTGCCGCGCGACTTTTCCGTGCCGTAGCCGGCGTACCAGGCGCCGCCGCGGACGAGGATCTCGGGCACTGCGGCGAGGGTTTCGACATTGTTGATCGCGGTCGGCTGGCCGAAGAGGCCGCGGACGGACGGGTAGGGCGGCCGCGGGCTCGGGCTGCCGCGCTTGCCCTCGATCGAGGCGATCAGGGCGGTCTCCTCGCCGCAGACGAAGGCGCCGGCGCCGAGCCGGACCTTGGCGTCGAAGGAGAAGCCGGAGCCGAGGATGTTGTCGCCCAGCAGGCCGGCTTCGCGGGCGTCGGCGATCGCCTTTTCCACGCGCCGCACGGCGAGGGGGTATTCGGCGCGGATGTAGAAGTAGCCGCGCCGCGCCCCGATGGCGTACGCGGCGATGATCATGCCCTCGAGCACGCTGTGCGGGTCGCCCTCGAGCACGCTGCGATCCATGTAGGCGCCGGGGTCGCCCTCGTCGCCGTTGCAGATGAGGTAGCGCGGCTCGCGCGCCACCTCGGCGGTCAGCTGCCATTTCAGCCAGGTGGGGAAGCCGGCGCCGCCGCGGCCGCGCAGGCCGCTGGTCTTCATCTCGGCGATGACCTCCGCGGGCTTCATCCCGCCGAGCACGCGCGCGAGGCCCCGGTAAACGCCGTGCTGGAGGCTGTTCGGCAGGCTCTCGGGATCGAGGACGCCGCAATGGCGCAGCACGATGCGCACCTGCTTGTCGGGCGCCTTGAAGAGCAGGTTGTCGATGATCTTTTTGCCCCGCAGGGTGGTGTCGACGATCTTGGCGATGTCGGCGGCGAGGACGTTCACGTAGGTCACGCGCGAGGGCAGGAACTGCACCGCGACGCCCTTGTCGTA
>JBAIXJ010000223.1:0-2551 GCA_037916645.1 Opitutales bacterium
CGATGGCGTCGAACGGAATGCGCGCCATCCAGGCCTTTGCCTCGACGAGCAGGGCCTTCTCCACCGGCGCGAAATCCTTGGGCAGGACCGCCTGCACCTTCGCCGTCTGCTCGTAGCCGTTCTCGACCGTGGCCAGACCGAAGAGGACGTGCCCCGAATCGAGCACGGCCTGACCGGTCATCGGGAAGATCTCGGCGTAGCTGTACTGGTGCCCGGCTCGGTGGTAATGCTCGGCCCCGTGCTGCTTACCCAAACCGATGGCCATCATCTTGAACAGCCCGCTCTCGATCTCCCCGTCAAAGTCGGTATGCGCCTTGACGCGGCCCACCACGGCGATGTGGTCGGCACCCCACGCATTCTTGTCGCAGAAGACGGGCAAGCCCTTGACGTCGCCGATGTGCACGACCTCCATGCTGGACTTCATGGGGCAGCCCATGGTCGCCTCGGTGATCCCGTAGTGCGCCAGAATCTTCAACTGGCCCTCCGCGGTCGCCTCGCCGTGGCTGCCCATGGCCGGCACGATGAACGGCTTGAGGCCCAGGGCCTTCATCTCGTCCACGACCGCGCGGGTAATCCGGGCGATGTTGGCCACGCCGCGGCTCCCCGACGTGATAGCCACGGTCTGGCCGGCCTTCACCTTCTCCTGCAGGCGAAGCCTGCGGATGGTGTCGCGCACGGCCCCGGGAATATCGGCCAGCATCGGGCCTTCCAGCTCCTGCTTCACACGGAACATCTTCGGAAACTCCATGATGAACCTCCTCTTGTCCGAGCCGATCAACGCGAGACGGCACGCGGCTCGCCGAAACCGAACACCCGGGCGAACTCCGCGGCAACCCCGCTCCGCACATCGCCCATCGCCACTGGACGCTTGAGCAGGGCTTCCATCGAGGTCATGATCTCCGGCTCTTCTCCGCACGGCCGGATGACTTGAAAACCGCTAAGGTCCACGCCGACGTTGAGGGCGAAGCCGTGAAACGTCACCCAGCGGCGCAGGGAAATTCCCAACGACGCGACCTTCCGGTCGCCGACCCAGACGCCGGCCTTGCCGGGCACCGATCGGCCACGAAGCCCGATTACCTCCAGCGTGCCGGTCAGCGCCGCCTCGATGCCCCGGCAGAAGCGCAGAACGTCCCGGCCGTGCTGCCGGAGGTCGAAGATCGGATACCCGACGAGCTGACCGGGCGCGTGATAGGTGGCGTCGCCGCCGCGGCTGACCTCGAAAAACTCGATGCCCTTGGCCCGCAGCTCTTCCGGCGTGTGGCGCAAATTTGCCGTCGTCTTGGCCCGACCCAGCGTCACCACGGGCGGATGCTCCACCAGGATGAACGTGTCCGGGATGCGATCCTGGATGCGCTCCTCCAGCAGCGCCATTTGGCGCTCCAAGACGACGCCATAGGGCGCGAGACCGAGGTCAAGAACGCGCCATGGAATTCGCGCGCCGATCGCGGCGGACGCACCTACTTCCGCCCGAACCGGCGGCGCACTCCGGGTACTCAGCGCATCCCTCCAGGCTGTCCGCTTACCAGATCCATGCCGGATTCTCCAGCAATTCCCTGACCTTCGACAGGAACTTCGCCGCCGGGGCCCCGTCCAGCAGCCGGTGGTCGAAGACCAATGACAGGGTCAGCATGGAGCGCACGTGAATTCCGCCGTCCCGGACGACCGGCTTCTCCAGGATCTTCCCGACGCCGAGGATGCCCGCCTGGGGCTGGTTGATGATGGGCGTGAAGGCCTCCACGCCGAAGCCGCCAAGGTTGGACACGGTGAACGTGGCGTCCGCCATGTCCTCCGCGGTGAGCTTCCCGGCCCGCGCCCGGTTCGCGAGGTCCCGGGCGGCGCCGGCGAGGTCCGCCAGCGACTTCTTGTCCGCATCCTTGATCACGACCGCGACGAGCCCTTCCCCGAGGTCCACGGCGACGCCGAGGTTGACCTCGCGGCGCACGCGCACGGCCTGGCCCTCCAGCCGGCAGTTGATCCGGGGTTCTTCCCGCAGCGCGCGGGCAACCGCCAGGTGGATCAGGTCGCTCACGCTGGGCTTG
The DNA here is from genome assembly GCA_037916645.1 of Opitutales bacterium. GTDB lineage: Bacteria > Verrucomicrobiota > Verrucomicrobiia > Opitutales > Opitutaceae > Fen-1467. Next base: position 2,040 of record JBAIXJ010000223.1, read on the forward strand.
CGGCCGAAGCGCCGCTCCCACTCGGCCCCCTTGGCCTGCCGCAGGCGAACCATCTCGGTCATGTCGGCGTCGGCGAAGAGGGTCACCCGCGCCGCCTCCCGCCAGGACTGCCCCATCCGATCGAAGATCACTTTCCGCATGCCGCTCAGCGGGATGGTGTCGGCGGTGGCGGCCTGCGGCGCGGGGCCCGGCACGCGGCTCTCGGCGCGCGGCGCCTTGCTCTTCGCCTCGATCACTCTTTCCACGTCCTCTCGCACGATCCGGCCTTCCGGCCCGGTCCCGGTCAGCGTGGTGACGTCGATCCCGTGGTCCAGCGCCAGCTTCTTGGCCACCGGCGAGATCTTCACGCGCTCGCCCGGCGCGCGCGGGGGCGCGGGGCGGGTCGCTTCATCGACGAGTCGACTGGTCGGCTCGGTCAGGACGGCTTGCGGCGTTGCGGACGCCTGTCCGCCAGTGGACGCCTCGGGCACTGGGCGACTCGACTGCGCCGGCACGGGGGCCGGGGCCGCCTT
>JBAIXJ010000224.1:0-3140 GCA_037916645.1 Opitutales bacterium
GAGGTGGGTCCGGTCATCCTGGTCCGCATCGCGGCGATGGCCGCCGCCAGCGTGGCATCATCGGCGGCGGTGGCGAACTGCTGGTAGGCGGTGAAGAACGGCGCGAAGGCCTCCGCATCGAAGCCGCCATCTTCGAGCGCGGCGCGGACGTCGGCCCCGAAGCCGGCGGCGGTGCGGGCGAACTGCACCGCGCGCCGGTGCTCGGCGGCGGTCGGCATGATCAGGCCCGCGCTGAGGCCCTCATCCGGCTTCAGGCCGCGCGCGCCCAGCCATTCCTGGAACCGGCCCCAGTCCGCCCGCGCCTCCAGCAGCGTCGGCGCGTAGGTCAGCCACACGGCGCGCTGACCGTTGTCCCCGAACAGGGCACGGATGCGCGCGTCCTCCTGCTGCAACGCCGGCGCGGGAACCTCCAGGCCGCGAATGTCGTCGCGCCAGTTCAGGCGCAGCAGGCCGGGGAGGGCGGCGGCCCACAGCACGATCAGCCCATAGCGCAGCCCGCGCCGCAGCGGGGGCGGCAGCGACTGCCCGCCGCGAAAGGTCCGGCTCTGGAGAAACGGATTCGGGAGCAGCGAGAAATACAGGATCGCCGTGCCGAGCGCGCTCAGCAGGCCGGCGCTGACGAAAACCCCGAGCTGGCGGATCAGGGGCAGCGGCGAGACGATCAGCAGGGCGAAGCCGGCGACGGTCGTGAAGCAGCTGGCGAGCAGCGGCTCCAGGAGCCGGCGGATCTTCCGCCAGTAGTCCTCGCCGGGCTCCGCGGGCGGCTGCAGGAAGATGTAGAAGCTGTAGTCGATCGCCACCCCGGTGAGCAGCGAGCCGACGGCGAACACGAGGACGTGGACCGGAGAAAAGGCGAGGGTGACGGCCGTCCACGCGCCGAGCACTGCGACCAGGATTGGCGGCGCCAGATGCAGGCCGCGCAGCAGGCTCCGCAGGAAGACCAGGGCGACCGCCAGCACGGCGGCGAGCGAGACGAGGTTAAGCCAGCTGACCTCGTTGCGGATGCGCGCCTTGCTCGCCGCGGCGAACCGGTTGACGCCGGTCGAGGCGACCGAGAGTCCGGGCGCGGCGATCCGGGCTTCCGCCGTGGCCCGGGCCACGGCGGCAAACACCGGCTCCTGGCCCGCGTCGCTCAGCGGCGACGCCGCGATCCGGGCCCACACGAGGCCCGCCGCCGGCCGTTCGTCGGCGCCGTGCGGGAGCAGGGCGAGCCCGACCTTGAGACGGTCGACGGCGTCCGGCAGCAGCAGCAGGGGATCCGACGGCACCAGGTCCCGGAACGCCAGCGCGTTGGGCGACGCCAGAAAGGCGCTGAGCCGGTCGGCGACCGATCTGGCCAGCCAGGCCTCGAACGGCGGCGCCCCGCCGGCCTGGCGGGCGTACTCGGCCTCGCGGTCGGCCAGCCACAGGGGGAACAGCAGATCGAAGCGCCGCTCGTAAAGCTCCCGCGCCAGTGCGTCGCGGCCCGCCGTGTCCTCGACGTCCACCGCCTCGGCGAACGCCGGGTCGGCGGCCAGGGCCGCGGCGAACCGCCGCGTGACCTCCGCCGGCGGCGCGCGCCCGTCGGCCGCCGTCAGCGCGAAGAGCATGACGCGGGCCTCGGACTTGTCGGCCAGCTCCCGCACGAGCGCCAGCTCCGGCGTGCGCTCGCCGACCGGAATCAGGTCCAGCACGTCGGTCGTGATCTTTTTCTGGAGGTCAAGGTGGGCCAGCCAGCCGGCGCCCGACAGGATGGCCGCGGCCAGCGCGCCCGAGGCGAGGATCTTGCGACGGTCGGCCATGGATCAGCGGAAGTAGCGGCGCAGCTCCTCGGTGCTGAACGGCGTCTCGGGGTCGGGCGTGGAGACCAGGATCTCGACGCGCTCCGTCGCCGAGCGCCGCATCTCGATGCGCCGCACCAGGTCGCCCTCGCCACGGATCGTGATGTTGCCCAGGGTCCGGCGGATCCCCTTGTCGCGCGGCACGAGGGCGAGCGTCCACGCCGCGCCGGAACGCCGCCCGTAGACATCGAACGTGCCGGCCAGCGCGGCGAAATCCAGCCGCAGGCTGTGGAGCATGGCGGAGTTGGCCGCCCTGGCCCGGGGGTCGGGCGGCGGCACCGTGTCGCGGCCCTGCTGGCGGACGACCATGCCCTGGTCGTCGATGATGACGACGGACTCCTGTGGCGGCAGGTAATGCAGGCTCAGCCCGCGCTGGGCATCGATGCGCACCTCGCCCTGCAAGACCACGGGCTTCCGGCGGAAAGGAAACCACCGGTGCTCCTCGAAGGGCGCGTGAACCGTGGCGCGGCGCTTGATGTCGGCAAACAGGTCCCGCCACGCGGGGTCGGGCGGATCGAGGCTGAGGTGGAAGCGCGGCTGCACGACGGACTCCTCGCCCTCGGCGGCGCGGGCGGGCGGGCCCGTCAACAGGACGGCCAGCAGCAGCGCGGCGATCGCGGCCGCCGGCAGGCGGGCGGCCGGGCGGCGCAGCAGCCGCGCCGGCAGCCGGTGGAACAGCAGCCCGGCGATCAGGCGGGTGTGCAGCCAGGCCAGGCGGAGGTTGTCGCGCCCGTAGCGGAAATGGGAGACGCCGCCCTCGGCCCGGCTGAGGTAACGCACCGGGGCGGGCAGATTGACGGCGGGCACCCCCGCCCAGTGCAGGCGCACGGCGGCCTCGGTGTCGAAATCGTAGCGGCGCCCGCCGCGCCGCGGTTCCAACGCAGCGAGGAGCGGCGCAAGGGGATAAACCCGGAAGCCGAACAGCGGGTCGTCGATCGCCCGGCCGGACGTCTCGAGCCGGACCAGGCCGACGCTGAGCCGGCGGCCGAGGACGCGCTCGCGGGGCGCCTCGGGCCCGAAAACGGGCCGGCCGAGGATCATGGCCTCCGGCCGGCGCTGCGACGCCGCCATGAATTCCGGGATGCTCGCCGCCGGGTGCTGACCGTCCGCGTCCAAGACCAGGGCGTGGGTGAGGCCCTGCGCCGTCGCCCACCGCGCGCCCGCCAGGACCGCGGCGCCCTTGCCCGCGTTGCGCGGCAGCTCGAGCAGGCGCAGCCCGGGCTCGCGGCGCGCCAGCTCGCGCAACGGCTCATGGCTGCCGTCCGTGCTGCCGTCGACCACCACCAGCACGGGCTGCCAGCGGCGCAGCGCGTCGGCCAC
>JBAIXJ010000225.1:0-1888 GCA_037916645.1 Opitutales bacterium
TTGGCCTCCGCGCGGCGAACGCCCGGAATCTGATCGGGCCGCGTCTGCGCGGAGTGATGGCGACGAACTGGGAGGCGCAGGATCGGTTCGTGCCCTCCTACCGCGCCGCGAAAACGAGCCGCGCCGCCGCTGATCAGCCGGCGACCGAAAACTTCATCCGCCTCATGGACCGGGTGCGCCAGCTGCAGTCAGCCGCCACCCCACCGCCGCCGGTCAATCCGGTGGATACTCGTCCCGTCCCATAGCCGCCTTGGAGTCGGCCGGGTTTTTCCGGGCCGGATTTTGCGCGCCCACCGTCGCGGCGCGCGGCGGCCCGATTGCCCTTGTGACCGGCGGCGTTGTTTGTTAACTGGCCACTCCGCACCTGTGCCAGTCCAGCGGCCGGGAATTCCGGTTGCTTTCCGGGGACCAAGAGACGGGGTTTCGCCTTGGCTCTGAACCCGCCGACGCCGAATGCGCGTGGCGCTCTGATCCCCGTTTTTCAAGCGCCTTCATCACAACCGTCCGCGCATCCTGAACCCCCTGCGGCCGCCACCCCCGCGCGCTCCGCGTCTTGATCAGGAGTGGACCAGCCCATGAAAACAATCTGCCAATTGCTCACCGTCATCGCCGGCCTTGTCACGCTTGTGGTCCCGGGCCGTGCCGCCACAGCCGGCCCCGCCCCGGAAAAGGACACCATCAAGGCCGTGATCGAGGAGGAAAAGGACGCCTACCATGCGCTCGACGACGCCCGGATGGCCGCCGTCTGGATTCAACAGCCAACGTCACTGAAGTTTTTCGTGTACGATGGGAAGGAAACGCACCTCGATGGCTACGCGGCGATCGCCGCCGATGCCCGGAAGGCGCTCAACCGGGAGCGGGCTCTGGCGAGTGCGCAGCGATCGCGGTTCGAGTTCTCGAACTACCGCATCACCCTGCAGGGCGACTCGGCTTGGGTGGTGTGCAACGCCCGGTGGGACGGTGTAGCGCAGGGATGGCCTGCCTCGGCCGCCCAATCGCGGGTCTACGTCCTCCAGAAGGAAGACGGTCGGTGGAAGCTGGCCCTGATGGCCATCTCGCAGCTCACCTTCGAAAAGAAAAACCCGCCGGACCAACCAGCCGGGACAGCCCAATGGTCGCCGGAACAACTCGAGGCGCTGGGCGTTCTCCAGGCGGCCTACGAGGCCGAAAAGCGCGGTGACTTCGAAGCCCTCCCGGCCCTCTTTCATCAGCGCTTTGTGGCGTGGGACCTCGGCCAAACGGCCCCACTGGACCGCGCGGCCCACCTCGAGGGCGAACGGGAGTTCCTAAAGAACTACCGGTTGATCGAATACTCGATGACGCCCGTCGCGATCGAAATCGTGGGTCCCATCGCGACGGTGAACGTGAACTACGCGCACACGCTGGTCGCCGCCAACGGCGAAAAAATCTCCGGCCGCGGCCGCTGGAACGCGACGCTCGTGAAGGAAGGGCCGCGGTGGCTCTTCCTCAGCTGCACTTATAGCGACGTCAAGTAGTGCCAGATCCTGGGAAATATCGTCCCAGTGTCGCAAACAAGTCCTGTCGCCGTGGGGCCGGGGCGCCGCACCCAACGCCCCGCACCATTTTCCCTGGAAGGACACACGTCACATCGGAAAGGAGAGGCTTCTCATGAGGCTCGCGTCTATGCGCTGCCTGTTCACATCCGGCCTCCTCCTCGTCGCCTGCGCCCGGCGCGAGACCCCGGTCGAGGCCGGCATCCGCACGCAGACGCTGCTCGTCGGCAACGGCGGCGAACCGGCGACCCTCGATCCGGCGGTCAGCACCCTCATGGTCGAGGGCCGCCTCATCCGGGCTTTTTTCGAGGCCCTCACGGAGACCGACGCCCATACCTCCCAACCCCTCCCGGCCGCGGCGGAGCGGTGGGAGA
>JBAIXJ010000226.1:0-2414 GCA_037916645.1 Opitutales bacterium
GAAGGCCATGCTGCCGCACATCCCGCCGGCCGAGTTTCCCGCCTGGGCCCTGTCGCTCGTGCTTTACCTCGAGGGAGGAGTCCGCTCGGTGGAGATCGGCTCCGTCATGTTTGGCCGCCAGCCCGACGGCTCCGAGAAGCCCGCCGCCATGGAGCTGGTGCGGCTCGCCTTTCCGCGGCGGGTCTACACCCAAAGCCACGTCGACTACCTCGCCGAGGTCCTCCTGCACGTCCACGGACTCCGCGCCCGCATCCGCGGCGTCCGGCTCGTCGACGCCCCGGCGCTGCTCCGGCACTTCGTCGCCCGGCTCGAGCCGGCCCACGGCGCGCTGCTGGCGGAGGAGTGAGCCGGTGCCGGAACCGGGCGCGCCGGTCCGTTACAGCTTCTCGTCCGCCACGGGCTGGTCGCGACGGGTGTCGGGCAGGCCGGGGCAGTTGTGGGTCGCGAAGCCCTCGACGTTCTTCAGCACGACCGTCGGCGCGCCGGCCGACGGCACCGCCTTCACATGGTCAAAGTCGGCGCCCACGACCTCATCGAGGATGATCGCGGGCCGCAGGTCCTCCTTCAGCGTCCGCAGCTCGACGTGGTCCAGCGTCAGCCCCTTCACGTGGCGGGCGAACATGCCCCACGACGGCAGATCGCCAAAGCGCCCCGGCTCGGGATACGCCTTTTCCTGCTCCGGCACCGCGCGCTCGGCCTGCTCCTTGGTGCCGCCGCCGGGGAACTCGATCAGGATGTGGCTGAGCGCCACGTCCTCAATCCGGTAGCCCGGGATGCCGGAGATGAGAATGCCCTGGCGGCCGACCACGTCGGTGGCGATCACGTTGTCGATGGAGATGCGCCGCGCGACGCCCATCGGCGGATTGTTCGGCCCGCGCAGCCGCGCCCCGAGGCGGATGAAGATGGGCGCATTGAAGATGTGCCGCATGGTCAGGTTCGACACGGTCACGTTCTCGAGCGCGCCGCCGTCGACCTCCTCCAGCGCCAGGCCCTGGCAGGAATCGAAGTTGCAGTTCGTGATCGTCACGTTCTTGAACCCGCCGTTGGCCTCGGTGCCGAACTTGATGCGCCCGGTGCCGCCGCCGCCCTTCCGGGGCTGGTAGGTGCCGTCGAGCAGCGTGCCCTCCTCGTAACCGCTCACCTGGCAGTTGGTGATCGTGACGTTCTCGGTCGCCCGCACTTCGCCGAGGCCGTAGCTGGCCTTCAGGCAGATGCCGTCGTCATTGGGCGAGTTGACCGTGCAGTTGGACACGCGGACGTTCTTGCAGCAGTCGATGTCCATCCCGTCGCGGTTGGTGTCGATCCGTAGATTGTCGATCGTGAAGTTGTCGACGCCGGTGGCGAGGATGCCGAAATGGCCGCCGTGAAAGATGGTGAAGTCGCGCAGGATGACGTTGCGGCAGTATTTCAGCGCGATCGACTTGTTGCCGATGCCGGCCGCGAGCGTGTCGCGCGGATTGGGATAGCCGAAGGGCGTCGTGGCCGTGCCTTCATCGAGTGGCGGAACCCGCGGGCGCGGCGGGCGCGGCTCGCCCGGCATGGGATCCTTGGGACCGAAGCCGCGGCTCAGTCCCTTGCCGACGATGCGGCCCGGGCCGAGGATCGCGATATTCTCGAGATTTTCGCCCCAGATCAGGCTGTTGTGAAAATGGCTGTGGCCGAAGTCCTCGTACGGATCGGCCGGATTCGGCTCCGGGAAATCATAGCCGCCCGCCTGTCCCTCGGGCAGCGGATCGGCCGCCAGCAGTGTGGCGCCGGCATCCAGGTACAGCGCTACGTTGCTCTCGAGGTGGATCGAGTGGCTCGCGTAGGTGCCGGCGGGGAACAGCACGGTCCCGCCGCCGGCCGCCGCGGCCGCATCGATCGCCGTGTTGATCGCGGTCGTGTCGAGCGCCTTGCCGTCGCCCTTCGCGCCGTAGGCGCGGACATCGAAGGTTCGGGCCGTTTGCTGGGGCACCGTGGTGCAGCCGGTCAAGCCGGCGCCCATGAGCAGCAGAAACCACCACCCGCGGAGGGAGGAGATCGGGAGTTGTTTGGCGTTCATTGGATCCAGTCGGATGAAGGTCGGAAATTAAGCACGGGCGCCGGACAAATTCGAAGCACGAAAAACAAAATCCGAAACATATCCGGTACTGTAGACCCGGCCGCTGGCCGGGCCCGCCCTGAGCCCGTCGAACGGGCAGCCCGCCCGACGGGCGGGCCTCCAATTGCTTAACATGGCCACGGTACACTGCAGATGCGCTAGCGCTCGTCGGGAAGGAGGGCTTCCTCCGGCGCGGTGCCGTCGGGCCGGGTGATGGTGAAGTTGCCGCGCAGGCGGAGGTCCTCGGACGAGGCGCCGATCATGACGGTGAAGCGCCCCGGCTCGACGGTCCAGTGGTCGTTGCGGTCGTAGAGCTGGAGGTCGCGCGGCG
>JBAIXJ010000227.1:0-5021 GCA_037916645.1 Opitutales bacterium
GGGCGCCCCGCCGGCGCTGCGGGTGCGCCTGACCTCGCTGCGAAAGAGCAGATACCTGGGCTCCGCGCCGGCGCTCGAAGTCGGATTCTGGCGGACGATCTGATAACCCACGGCGACCGGCGCGGAAAGGTCGGCGCCGCTGGCTTCCGTGTCCGGCTTCGTGGTGAAGAAGCGCAGCCACACGCCGGCCACGCCGAATCGCGCGTCCGCGAGACGCGCGGCCGCGAGGTCCAGGGTAAGGCGGTGGGCGTTGGCGGGCTTGGCGTGGCTCGAGACCGCGGCGGCCTGCCACCGGCCGGACAATTTGGTATCGGGCAACACGGTCGCGGCCAGCCATACGCCGCCATCCGAAAACGCCAGCATCCCCTGCAGGTCCTGAGTCAATTGATCCAGCGCGACGCGGGCCTGCGCGGCCGCCCCCAGGCGCCCGGCCGTCCGATTCCAATTCGCGAGCGCCGCCGAGACCGCCGAGAGCACGACGCCGGCCAGAATGACCGTGATGGCTGCGGCGACGAGCAACTCGAGGAGCGTGAATCCGCCCGGGCGCCACCCAACCGCCCGCCGCGGACCGACGCGCCTCCTGAAGGCGACCTTCATGGCCGGAGGGCGAGACTAAAGACCGCCCATTCGCGCCGCTCGGGTGGCACCTCGCGGGCCGGATCGCCGTCGGGCCGGGTCTCGCCGGCCGTAGGCGGACCGGCCGGAAGTTGGTAGGGCCAGCTGACCCGGGCGCTCAGGGCCAGGAATCCCGCGCCTGGGGCAAACGGCAGATCGAGCTGCTGCGTGACCTCGATCAGAAAAAAACGATCGCGCCGGGCCAAGCCGGGCCGGGCTCCGTCGTCGAGCGCCTGGTCGGCGGGAGGCGCCGCCCCGTCAGCCCGTAGCACGCGCCGGCCGTCGCGGGAGGCGACCAGCCGCATCGGCAAACCCGAATCAGCGGCCGGAACCGCCGCGGCGAGGCCGGCCAAACCGAGGTCCGCCTGCAGCCGCTCCATCTCGCCCTGCAGGCTTTCCGCCAGGCGCGCGGCCGCGTGGCGGTCCGCGATTCCTCCCGCCGCCGCCTCCGCGGGCCCGTACAGACTGACCAAAGCCGTAAGAATCACCGCCAGCACGCCCAGGGCGACCACGACCTCGACGAGCGTGAATCCCGCTACGCGCTGGCGACGGCGGGTCATGGCGCCAGGGCGCGGGCATCGTTGAGCAGGGTGAACGCCCCGGAGGGCCGCAGGAGCACGCCGCGCACGTCGTCCGCGTTGTCCAGCACGGGGCGGTCGTCGCCCGCCATCCGTCCGGCGGCGACGACGAGGTTGCCGCCGCCGGTCGTGCCGCGGGGCGTGAACTGCACGAAATAGTGCGACCCCGCCGCCGCTCCATCGATCGTCATGGCTTGGGCCGAAGCCGGCAGGGCGGTCGACCGTCGTGTCTCCGGCCAGCCGGGGTTTCCCGGAACCTCGGCTGCCGGCGGCGGCACCACAAACACGCCGGCGGCGAGCCGGACGCCGGCGCCCTCCGAAAGCCAGCAGTCGGTCTGCGCCGGATCCTCACGCACGACCTGCAGGTAGCGGAGGTATCCCTCCGCGTCGGTTGGATCGGCTGCGACCACGAGCCGCGCGTTCCGGCCGCTGAGCGCGGCGGCCAGACGGGTCGCGCCGCACAACCCGGCCAGCGTCGCCTGCGCCGCCTGCAACCTCGTCGGCCCACCCGGGCTTCGCAGCGTGAGACCCACGGTGCCCGCGAGGACCGCGATCACCGTGATGACCGCCAGCAGTTCGACGAGGCTGAAGGCTCCGAGGCGGCGCCCGAGCAATGCGGGGAGGCTCCGTTCGACGGGCGCATTCATTTCCAGCTCAGGACCAGGTCCTGCGGGTTTTCGCCGCGGCCGGCGGAAAAGAAGATGACGCCAGCCCGCACGCCGGCGGCCGGCATCGCCGCAGCCTCCACCGCCAGGGTCCGCCCCGAGAGGCCGCCGACCGGGGCGAGCGCGCCGTCGTCGGCCGGCCGGACAAAGCCGTCGCCGTTGCGATCCACCAGCACGCCGATCTCCGTGTTGCCAAACGCATCGCAGAGGAGCTCGTTGCCGCTGTAGTCCGCGGCTCCGCCGGGCCGGTCCGGGTCAAAGAAATCCGTCGGCGAAAACAGGCAGAAACACCGGCGCCTCACGTTGCCGTTCAGCTCGGCGCCGTCCGCGACGGCCGAACCGTCCGGATTGCTGCCCGCGAGCGTGCGGACGAACTGCAGCGTGTCGGCCGCCGTGGCGAGCTTGCCGTCGGTGCCCACCGCCGGATAGCAGCCGTATTCCTGGCGGTACTGCTCCATCGCCGTGGCCCATTGGGCAAACTGCAGTCTCGTCCGGGCTTTCAAAGCGGCGGCGCGCGCCGCCCCGAGGCTCGGCAAAAGCAGGCCGGCCAGGATCGAGATGACGGCGATCGCCGCCAGCACCTCGAGCAGCGTGAATCCCGTCCCATTTCCGCCGGCGGGTTTCGGGCCACGCTCCGAACCGCCCCGCGCCGACAATGGACCGACGCGCGCACCGGCGGGCCGGAGAAGCATCGCATGCATAGGGGAAGCCAGACCCTGGGCCGGAGGGAAACGGATTTCAAACCTTAAATGGCGATTTTCCATAATTGGCGAATGTCTCCCTGGCGGACGGGCCCGGTTCGCGCCCCCCGGCCACCAGCCCAAAATCGCGCCCCGCGCCGAACAACCGCGGCCGCCGCGTGTCTGCGGCGGACAGTCAATCCCACACGCCATGAAAAACGCCCTGATATTCTTCCTGATCGGCGCGATGGTGGGCGCCTTCGCGCTGCATTTCTACCAGCGCAGCGAACCCCGGCGGGCCCCATCGCTCGCAACCGCGCCAGCCGCGGTGGAGCGCCAGGCGGAATCCACCGCCTCCAGCGTCAAGGATTCGCTGGCGGAGCGGCTGCAGGAGTGGAAACTGACTCCCGCCGACATCAAGCAGGACCTCGCCAAGACCGGGGAGGTCGTGCGCTCCAAGACCGCGGAGGTCGGCGAACACCTGGACGACGCGCGGGTGGTGGCGGTGATCAAGGCCAAATACGTGCTCGATTCCGACCTCTCGGCGATTGCCATCACCGTGAACTGCCATGACGGCGAGGTCACGCTCGGAGGCACGGTGAAATCAGCCGACCTGATCGGCCGCGCCGTCGGGCTGGCCCTCGAGACCCACGGCGTGCACAACGTCGTTTCCCGTCTGGCCGTGACGGGCTGAGGTTGGCGGCGCCGGCCTTGAACCGGACGAACGTCGGATTCGTCGGGCGCAGGGCCCGACCCACGCCGGGCAGGGCCGGGCGGTTGCTCCGCCCTACTCCTCCTGCTGCAACGAGGCGACGACCGAGAAATCCTCGAGGGTGGTGGTGTCGCCCTTCACCCCGCCGCCCGCCGCGATTTCCTTGAGAATGCGGCGCATGATTTTTCCCGACCGCGTCTTGGGCAGGCCGGCGGCAAAACGGATGGTGTCGGGCTTGGCGAGCGAGCCGATCTCCTTGGCCACGTGGGCGCGGAGATCGTCCTTCAGCTGGTCCGAGGGCTGGATCCCGGATTTGAGGGTGACGAAGGCGACCAGGGCCTGCCCCTTGAGTTCATCCGGCCGGCCCACGACGGCGGCCTCGGCCACCGAGTGGTGCGAGACCAGCGCGCTTTCGACCTCGGCGGTGCCGATCCGGTGGCCCGCCACGTTCAGCACGTCGTCAATGCGCCCCACGATCCAGAAGTAGCCGTTCTCGTCCTGCCGCGCGCCGTCGCCGGTGAAGTACATGCCGGGAACCTCGGTCCAGTACTGCCGCTTGTACCGCTCATCGTCGCCCCAGAGGGTGCGCAGCATCGAGGGCCAGGGCCGGGTGATCACGAACTTGCCGCCGGTGTTGCGCGGCACCTCGGCGCCGTCGCCGTTGACCACCTTGGGAACGATGCCGAAGAACGGCAGCGTCGCCGAGCCGGGCTTGGTCGGCGTGACGCCCGGCAGCGGCGTGACCATGATGGCCCCGGTCTCGGTCTGCCACCAGGTGTCGACGATCGGGCAGCGCTTGTGGCCGATCAGGGTGTAGTACCACATCCACGCCTCGGGATTGATCGGCTCACCGACCGATCCGAGCAGTCGCAGCGACCGCAGGTGGTGCTTCTTCACGTGCTCATCGCCCCAGCGCATGAACGCGCGGATCGCCGTCGGCGCCGTGTAGAAGACCGTGACCCCGTGGCGGTCGATGAGGTCCCAGAACCGGTCCGGACCGGGATGGTTGGGCGCGCCCTCGTACATCATCACCGTCGCCCCCAGGGAGAGCGGACCGTAGACGACGTAGCTGTGACCGGTGACCCAGCCGATGTCAGCCGTACACCAGTAGACATCGGTGTCCTTGATGTCGAAGACGTAGCGGGTGGTGAGCGTGACGCCGAGAAGGTATCCCGCGGTGGTGTGCAGGACGCCCTTGGGTTTGCCGGTGGAGCCGCTGGTATAGAGAATGAACAGGGGGTTTTCCGACGGGAGGGCGGGCGCCCGGTGTTCATCCGACGCCCGGGCCATCAGGTCGTGCCACCACAGGTCGCGGCCCTCGGACATCGCCACCTCGTTGCCACAGCGCTTGAGCACGACGACGTGTCGCACGCTCGGCGTGTTGGGCAGGGCGCGATCCACACTCGCCTTCAGCTCGATGATGCGCCCGCGGCGCCAGCCGCCGTCGGCGGTGATGATCGCCTTGGCCTGGCAGTCGTTGACGCGGTCCTTGATCGCCTCCGAACTGAAGCCGCCAAAGATCACGGTGTGCACCACCCCGATGCGCGCGCAGGCCAGCATCGCCACCGCCGCCTCGGGCACCATGGGCATGTAGATCGCGACGCGATCGCCCTTTTTCAGGCCCAGCGACTCGAGAACGTTGGCGAACCGGCACACTTCGCGGTGCAGCTGCCGGTAGGTCAGCGTGCGAACGTCGCCCGGCTCACCCTCGAACACGATTGCAGCCTTGTTCTCCCGGTGGGTCCCAAGGTGCCGGTCGAGGCAGTTCTCC
>JBAIXJ010000228.1:0-6473 GCA_037916645.1 Opitutales bacterium
TCATCGGCGCTGTTTCTGCCGATCATGAGCTGCATCAACATGCCGTGGAACAGCCTGGCCCAGGAGCTCACGCCGGACTACCACGAGCGGACCAATGTCTGGTCGTTTCGCAACGCGGTGCAGAAGATCCCCGAGCTGGGCCTGTTCTTCGCGGCCCAGTTCATGACGATGGCGGTGTGGGTCGGAGCGACCGGCGACAACGTTTTCGCCCGGGTGATGCAACTGTTCACCAACCCCGGGGCATGGGGCCCGGCGCCGGAAGGCACGAAGCCCAACATCCTGCTCGGGGCGCAGGTCTACTGCGTCGGCCTCGGCCTGCTCATGGTGATCGGGGCGATCGTCATGTTCGCGGTGATGCGCGAGCGCTATTACGGCCAGGTCACCGCGCGGAAGCAGGAGAAGATCGCGTTCAAGGAGACCATCTACCTGACGCTCAAATGCCGGCCCTTCCGCATGCAGCTCATGATGAAGCTGCCCTACGCCCTCGGCACGAGCATGGTCGGCGCGCTGGGGTATTACGACACGATCTATTACGTCTGCCGCGGCAACAACGCCGAGGGCGCGGTGTGGAATTTCCGCATGGGAATCGCCGGGATGGTCTTCGGCTTCCTCGGCATCCCCGTGTTCAATCTCATCGCCCGCTGGCTGGGCAAGCGCGGCGGCGTGATGTGCGTGCTCGCCAGCGCCATCGCGGTGTTCGTCGGCACCTGGTGGTTCTACGACCCGGACATCCGGTGGCTGCAGATCTTTGCCACGGGGCTGATCGCCTTCACGGGCGCCGGCTTCTGGATGCTCGACGGCGCGATCGGCGCGGACGTGATCGACTACGACGAGCTGGAGACCGGCAAGCGGCGCGAGGGCGCGTTCACGGCCTGCGGCTCCTGGATCATGAAGGTCGGCATGGCCATCGGCGCGGGGGCCTCCGGCATCATTCTTTCCGCCACCGGATTCGACGCCGCGCTGGGCGGCAACCAGACGCCGCACGCGATCTTCATGATCCGGTTCCTGCTGGCGGCCGTGCCGATCGTCGGCATCGCGCTTGCGCTGGTGATGATCTACTACTTCCCGCTGACGCCCGCCAAGATGGCGGAGATCCGGCAGCAGCTCGAGGCGCGCCGCGGCAAGGTGTAGCCGATGCAGCCGGGGTCGCCGACTTTGGCCACAACCGGGAAATGCCCGCAATCAGGCCGCCGCGGCCTCTCCGCGCCTTGCCTTCAGCTCGGCCGCAATCTGCGACATCTTCGTCTCGTTCAGCGGATAGAACAGCACGATGAAGACCGAGATCAGGCCAATGGCCGCGGGGATGACACTGACTAGGAGCAGCAGGCCGTGCAATGTGGCGGGAGTCTGCTCGACATTCGCCTTGAAACCCACGCTGCCCATGAGCCCGAGAGCGACCCACGCGCCCACCGCCCACCCCTGTTTTTGCGAGAAGATGGACGCCGAGAAGACCAGCCCGGTGGCGCGCCGGCCCCGCTTCCATTCGGCGTAATCGGCCGTGTCGGCGTACATGGCCCAGAGCAGGGCGCTCAAGGGCCCGCCGGTGATCGAGCCGACAAGATTGAGTCCGAAGATCAGCATCAACTGCTGCGGCTTCAGCAGATAGAAGCCCGCGGTGCTGACGATCGCGAGGACCGCGAGGATTACGAACGCCGCCTTCCGGCCCGTCCGGCGAGCGAAAAACGGCACCAGGATCACGCCGAGTAGCGAGGCGAGCTGACCGGTGGAGTTGAACGCCGACACCAGCGTCTCGAAATGCCAAGTCTGGGTGCCGCCGATCTTGGGGAGGAACGCCGGCAGGGTGAGCGTCTGCGTGCCGACGAAGTATTTGAAGTAGTGGGTGGTCACGCTGCTCCGGACCGCCACAAACAGGATGAACGTGATCGTGGCCGCAAGGAGCAGCAGCCACGGGCCGTTGGTGATGAGGTCCCCCAAGTCCCGCGCCACCGAGGTCTTCTGGGCCTTTGGCGGCCGAACGCGCTCCCGGGTGTTGAAGAAAGTGATCAGGAAGAACGCCACCGCCGCCAGACCGATGATGACGAAGGACAGCTGCCAGCCGCGCGCATCGTTGCCGGCGCCCAACACTTTCGACAGCGGCAGGAGCGTGGCCGAGACGATGATGCCCGCCGTGAAAGCGCCGACGAATTTGATCGAGGACAGGGTCGTACGTTCATTTGGATCCGGCGAAAGCACGCCCAGCATGGCGGTGTAGGGGATGTTGATCGCCGTGTAGAGCAGCATGAGCGCGTTGTACGTGATCCACGCCCAGACCAGCTTGGCCGTGCCGCCGAACGCGGGCGTGGTGAACGTGAGCACTCCGGCAATCGCGAAGGGCACGCAAAACCAGAGCAGGAACGGCCGGAATTTGCCCCAACGCGTCTCCGTGCGGTCGGCGACCATGCCCATGATCGGGTCGAAGAACGCGTCCATGCTGCGGCTGAGGCCGAGCATCGTGCCCGCCGCCAAGGCGGCGATGCCGAAGACGTCGGTGTAGAAATACGTCAGGTACACCATGAACGTCTGCCAGTAGAGGACGGAGGCGAGGTCGCCGAAGCCGTAGCAGAACTTCTCTCGCAGGGGCAGTTTGTCCGGGGCAGGCGCGGAAAGCGGGGGCATGGCGGCAGGCATTCGAGCGGCGATCGCCAGCCAAGGCGAGGTTTATGTGCCCGACGCGCGGCGGCGACAGACGCGGCATTGCGCCGGAAAAAGAAGTCCGGCGGCTTACGCCGCCGGACTCGGAGATTTTGCCGCGGTTCCGAAGGAGGATTCCTTCGGTCCGCCCGCGGACTAGAAGTCGAACGAGTTGGTCAACTGCCAGCCCATGCCCTGGACGATACGGGCCAGCGCCACGCTGCCATCTGGATTGGCGCGCGCGGTAATGAGGCGGTCCTTTTCGCCGACACTCCGGATGTTCACCTGGATGCGCCAGTTGATGTCGTGGGTGATCTTCCGGCTGTAGCCGACCCAAGCATCCACATGCGTCTCATTCTGGCCGCGGAACGGCTGGTTCACGTCGAGGCCGCCCAGGGTGAGGAACTGGACCGCCGCATAGCGCGGATCGTCCGAGATCACATTGTGAACCGTGGAGCTGTAGCGATAGCCGATGATGCGGCCGGCCTCCGTGCGCAGCGCGCCGCCGACGAACACGCCCTTGACGGGGCCGTGGTCAAACGTGTAGGTCGTGATCAGATTCAACCGCCAGGGGGAGACCTCGGGCGCCTCGTGGCCAAGCTCGTTCACCTGGACGGCAAACGGGGCGACGATGCTGGAGTTCCACTGGCCGCTGAGGTGACCGGGGTCACCGTTGTACCACTCGCGGACCTGGCCGCCGGCGGAGTTCATGAACGCCGTCATGTCGGCGATGAAATTCATGCCGACAGGGTCGAGCGCCACGTGCGTCGCGTGGACCTTCGCATAATTGACCGTGACGTTCCAGTTCTTGATCGGCTGCGCCGTCAGCTCGACTTCGGTGCCCTTGGAGAGGTTGTCGACCGTGGTCTGGTGATTGCCGAAGGTCGAACCACCGCCGGGCTGCGGACCATTCGCGTCGTTGTACCCGAGCGGGAACGAATCCCGCAAATTGCCCGTCCGGGCTCCAATGCTCGGGTCAATCGGCGGAGTCAGGGCGTAGCTCGAGAAGAAGTTCGGGTACTTGACGATCGGGAAGGGCACGATGTTGATCGTGCCAGTGGTCGAGCCGTTCCAGCCCGTGGAGGTCGACTTGCCCAGCCAGGCGTCCACCACCGCGGTGCCGCCAACATAGTCGACCCCGTTGTAGCGGCCGCCGGTCAGGTTGTAGGCATTGTACGCGGCAATTTCCGCCGGCGTGTTTTGCGGCATGCCGACGCCATTGGCGTAGTCCCAGTAATTCGAACCCGGAGTCTGGCCGCGCAAGCCGTCCTGCAGCGAGGTCGCCCACGCATAGCCCCAGATCGTGCCGTCGGCGATGAAGTAGGCGTTGTTGCCGAGGCCGGCGATCGAGTTGCCGGCGGTCTCACCGAGGGTGGCGCCTTTGACCTCGGTCTTGAAGTGATTGATCTTGAGCGAGAGCTTCTCGTTCAGGGCGGTGATCACGATGCCGTATTCCCGGGTTATGCCCTGGGCGTTCGGGATGTGCTGGCCGGCCAGATCCAAGCGGGCCGCATCCGCCTTGAAATTGTTCGAGTAGTTGTACAGCAGGCTGATCGTCATGTCGCCCGGCAGCTTGGAGACGAGGGCCTTGGGCAGGTGATAGACACCGCCCCACGACTTGGTTTCGCCCCGCACATCCGACCGGGAACTCAGGTTGTCGGGGTAATTCAGGCTCGTGAACCCGCTCTGGGTATTCGTGATCGCATTCGTTTGCAGCGAAGTAATCACGTCTTTGCGCCACCCGAAGGACGGCACGAGATCGCCACCCAGCAAATGGCCCTGATAGGTGAAACCCTTGGAAATGTCCCGCTGCCAAGTCCGGCTCGCGGACATGACCAAGCTCGGGTAATCCGTCGGCTCGCTGTCATACCGCCAGGTCACCGGATAATACTGCCAGCCGACGTAATTGGCCGGATTCTGCGATTGCGCGCGGTTGTTGTTGAGGCCGCCGTCAAGACCAATCCAACTGAACGTGTTGGCGTTGGGGTCCACGTATCCCGGCGTGCTTGGATCCGTGGGCTTGTTCCAGGTGGAATTGAAATTCCACACCACCTGCTCCTTCGGCGGCGCCACAATGTAGTTGATTCCGGGCAGGTTTGCGCCCGCCGCGGTCGACTTGTTCGTCATGTTGGGACCGAGGTAGACGACCCAGTCGAACTCCTGGTTCGAACCCAGCGCATTGATGGAGTTTCCAGGCGAATTGTTGTCGGTGATGTACTTTGAGGTGGTGGCGTACTCGGCCCAGTTGACGTTGTTCTGGGTCATCGTGTACGACTCATACAGGCCCGTGAAGTTGTGTTTGCCCAGGATATTGGCGAGCTTGGTGTCGCCCAAGAGATCCGAGGTGCGAAACTCATAGGTGGGAATAAACCGGACCGTATCGCGCACCCGCGAGAACGAGTAATTCAGCGACGGAGCCGAGGCGGAATTGGCCACATACGGACGCCCGGCATTCGGGTTGGTGACGTCGTTCGCATACACGGCATTGACGTCGACGGAGATCGCGTAGTTTGAGCCGGTCAGCCATTGGTGGGCCCCGGCATCGTAGGTCTGGTGGTCAAAGGCCAGTTCGAGCGCCAAGCGGTCGCCGAAGAAGGTCTGGTCGATCGCGACGTTGTACGCCTTCCAGTTCTGCCACTCGTTCTTGTTCGGGCCGTCGAGGAGATCCTTGTAGAAATTGAAGATCGTGGGATCGGTGATCACGGTGTCGGCGTAGTACACGCCGCCCGGAACGACCTTGCCTGGATAGGTCTGCTGGCTGCCGCCGCCCGGCGTATAGGTGAGCGGACCGACATACGCCGCATACTGGCTCATGGACGGAATGCCGTAGGGGCGGTACGTGCCGCCGACGCCGCCGGTCAGGTTGGCGTTCATACCGGAAAGCCGGTTGCCGCTGCTGTCCGGGATTCCAAGCCCGGTATTGGCCTGGCCGGTGACGGTATAGATCGGAGTCCCAGACGGTTGGTTCGCGCCCGCCACGTTGTTCTTGGAGATATCCGTGCCCTCATAATAGTTCAGGATGTCAGGCCAATAAACGCGGCTGAAGGCCCACCCACCCAGTTCCATGACCGAGGCCAGCAGGCCGCGACCCGGGAGCGGAACCCCCGAGGGGTTCGCGTTTGTGAGACTATACTGGTTGATGATGATGTGATTCAGGCCCGGGTTGCCGTACGAATTCGTGCCCGACTGGAACCACGGCGTGATCTCGTCGACGGGCGGGAGCTGCCGGGGATTGTTCGAGCGGACCTTGCCCTGCTCGTACTTCGCCCGGATCGAGGTGTGGTTGCCCTCGCCGAAAAGCTTGGGATCAAAGCGGATCGCGCCGTAGTAGCGATCCGACTTGTTGTACGTGAAGCTCTGCTCGTATTTCTCGTCGTCCTTCAACGCGGCGATGCGGATCGCGAGCTGGCCGTCGATCAGAACCTTGTTGAAGTTGATCGAATTGCGGACCGAGCCGTATTGATCGATCCGGTCCTCCACGTTGTATGCGGTCTTGAAGGAGGCGTCATTCGTGCTCGTATTGATGATGCCGGCGGGGCTGCCCGTCCCGAACAGGATCGAGTTCGGCCCGCGCTGCAGGTCGACGCGACCCACGTTGAACGAATCCCACGGGATATCGCTCAGGAAGTAGTCGCGGGTGTTGTCCGCCGAATCCAGGCCGCGCACGCGGGTCGTCGTGCTCGTCGTGTTCTCCTGGTAGACGGCGACGCCGGCCACGCCCGTGAAGTTGCCGCGGATGCCGGCGACTTCCGTGCTGGGCGTGTAGACCAGCAGGTCGGCGTTGTTCTTGGCCCCCGTGTCCTGGAGGAACTGTTGCGTCACGACCGAAATCGATGACGCCA
>JBAIXJ010000229.1:0-5617 GCA_037916645.1 Opitutales bacterium
TCATCCAACCCCGCGCCCGAAGTCCAGCCCCGCCCGCCGGCCTATTTGGCGCCAACCTCCTCACCGCCGGCCATTAGCGGCGCCGGCTGGGGCCGGTGGCGCCGCAGCCACGCGGTGAAGCGCTCCAGGTAGATGTAGATGACGGGGGTGACGAAAAGCGTCAGAACCTGCGAGACGACGAGCCCGCCAACCACGGCGAGGCCGAGAAACAGCGCGGCGCGGCCGGGGTCAGCAGGCCGCCGGGAGGGTCGGGTGCTTGGCGTGTGACGGGGTTCGGGCCCCGGCGCGCGACCGGCAGGCGAGCAGATTCTGCCGGATGACGAGCAGGTCGTCGATCAACGCCTCGCGGCGCGCCGGCGGAATGCCCGCCAGGTAATCCTCGCGCATCTGGGCGCCTAGCCGTTTCAGGCGGGCCAGGGTGCGCTGGGCCTTCGGGCGCAGGTGCAGGCGATAGGCACGGCCGTCCCGCGGGTTGTCCTGCCGGTCGATCCAGCCGGCGGTGAGGAGCCGGTCGATGTGGCGGCCGACCGTCGGCGCCTCAAGGCGGATGCGCGCGGCCACGTCGTGCTGGCTGCAGCCCGCGCGCCGCGCGACTTGGCGGAGGATGAGCCATTGTGCCCGCGTCAGGCCCAGTTCGGCCTGCTCGACCCGGCAGTCGAACTCCCGGCGCAGCAGATGGCTGATTTCATGCAGGAGAAAGCCCGGGCGGCGTTCGGAGGGGCAGACGGGCAACGGCATGGGGAAAAGGGGGGCCGCGCCGCGCCCGGGGCGCGGCGCGGCGTGGAGCTCAGTAGTTGCCGAGGAAGAGCGCGTAGAAGGCGATGGCTTCGGACAGCGCCATGCCGATGATGGACTGGACGAGGATCTTGCCGGAGGCACCCGGATTGCGGCCGACGGCTTCGACGGCTTTGGTGCCGACGAGGCCGACGCCGATGGCGGCGGCGACGCAGCCCAGGCCGCCTTGGACGTCCCGGAGGTTGCCACTGATTTCAGCGATGAGTTGGATCATGGTATTTGCACGTATTCTTTTGGTTGGTTTCACGGCGTCCGCGCACGTTTGGGCACGGTCCCGCCGGGAAAGGGATGGGCCGCGGTCTGCGGGGGCGGTGGGCGGCATGGGTGATCGGCATGGCGGGAGGAATACTAAGCAGACTTACTAATTAATCAAATGACACGGTCCGCGCCTGGCCGGTTTCCGGCGCTTGCGAACCCTCGGGCGGTGCGCAAGATGCGGGCCATGCCCGCCTTCGTGCTCGCCCTCGACCAAGGCACCACCTCCTCGCGGGCCATGGTTTTCGACCGGCGCGGCCGGGCGCGCGCCCTGGTCCAGCAGGAGTTTCCGCAGCACTATCCCCGGCCGGGCTGGGTGGAGCACGATCCCGCCGACCTGTGGCAAAGCACGCGGCGGGTGGCGCTCGCGGCGCTGGCCGAGGCGAACCTGACCGGCGCCTCCATCGCCGCGCTCGGGATCGCCAACCAGCGCGAGACCACGCTGCTGTGGGAGCGCCGCGGCGGCCGGCCGGCCGGACGCGCGATCGTCTGGCAGGACCGCCGCACCGCGGCGGACTGCGCCCGGCTGAGGGCGCGCGGGCTGGAGCCGGTCTTCCGCCGCAAGACGGGACTCGTGCTGGACCCGTATTTCTCCGGCCCGAAGCTCGCCTGGCTGCTGGACCACGTGCCGGACGCACGGCGCCGGGCCGCGCGCGGCGAGCTGGCGTTCGGGACCGTGGACACGTGGCTCGTCTGGCAGCTGACGGGCGGCCGGGTGCACGCCACCGACGCCTCGAACGCCTCGCGCACCCTGCTGCTCAATCTGCGCACGGGCGACTGGGACGACGAACTGCTCCGCGCCTTGCGGATTCCGCGCGCGGTGCTGCCCGAGGTGCGCGCCAGCAGCGCGCCCTACGGCGAGGTGACGACCCTGCCGGCGCTGCGGGGCGTGCCGATCACGGGGGTCGCGGGCGACCAGCAGGCGGCGCTGTTCGGGCAGGCCTGCTTCGCGCCGGGAATGGCCAAGAACACCTACGGCACCGGCTGCTTCCTGCTCCTGCACACGGGCGGCCGGCCGGTCGCGTCGCGGCGGAATCTCCTGACCACCATCGCCTGGCGCCTCGACGGGCGCACGGAATACGCCCTCGAGGGCAGCGTGTTCATCGGCGGCGCGGTGGTGCAGTGGCTGCGCGACGGCCTCGGGCTGATCGGCCGCTCAGCCGACGTCGAGGCGCTGGCGGCGCAGGCGTCGGACAACGGCGGCGTCTACCTGGTGCCCGCGTTCACGGGCCTCGGCGCGCCGCACTGGGATCCGGCGGCCCGCGGGGCCATCGTGGGCCTGACCCGCGGCACCGGCGCGGCGCACGTCGCCCGCGCCGCCCTCGAAAGCATCGCGTACCAGAGCGCGGATCTGCTTCGCGCGATGCGGGCCGACGCGGGGGTTGCGCTGCGCGAGCTGCGCGTCGACGGCGGCGCGAGCGTCAACGACGGCCTGATGCAATTTCAGGCCGACCTCCTGCGGGTGCCGGTCGTGCGGCCGCGCACCACCGAGACCACCGCGCTCGGGGCGGCCTACCTGGCGGGACTGGCCGTGGGATTCTGGAAAGACCGCGACGAGATCGCGGCGCTGTGGCAGGCCGAGCGCACGTTCCGGCCCCGCGCCCCGGCCGCGGGCATGAAGCGGCTTCATGCCGGCTGGCAGCGGGCGGTGGAGCGCGCCAAGGGCTGGGCCCGCTAACCGGGCGCGGCACGGCCGCGGCCCCGCCGGCTGAGGTCATCACCCCGGGGCGCGGCGCGCTTCCTCTATTGCCTCGGTCGGCCGGACGCGCAGCATGGCGGCTGCTAACCAGCTTTGCGCATGAAACCACGTCTTCTCGTTCACGCCTTGGCGGGTCTGCTGGGGCTGGTCCTCCTCGGATTTGTCCCCGTCGTTCGCGCCGCCGACTCCGACGCGGCCAGCCTTCGCGGGCAGGCCGAAAACGGCAACGCCATCGCCCAGTACAATTTGGGCCTGATGTACGCCGAGGGCCGCGGGATGCCCAAGGACGTGATCGAGGCCTATGTCTGGCTCAGCCTGGCGACCGAGAACGGCGCCACCGGACGGGCGCTGGGCGTCCTCACCGGGACCATGACCTCGGATCAGCTGGCCGCGGCGAAAAGCCGGCTGGAGGAACGGCGCCACAGCATTCCGACCGTGGTGGGAACGCGCGCGGCGGCGCCGGCGCGCATCGTCGCCGTGACGCCGTCAGCGGCCCCCGCGAGCCCGCCGCCGGCCGCGCCGGTCGTCCCCGTCGAAGTCACCGCGGGCCCGGCGCCGGCGCCCGCCCTGCCGGCCCCCTCCCCGGAAACCCGCGCCGCCGACCAGGCGGCCGAGGCGGCCACCCTGCGCGCGGACAAGACGAAGCTGAGCGAGGAGCTCGCGTCGGCGTGGAAGGAAACCGACCAGGCCAAGGCGGCGGCCGTGGCCGCGGAGCAGCGGGCCAAGCAGGCCGAGGCGGCGCTCGGGCAGCGCGCCAAGGACATCATGGTTTTGCAGACGGAGCGCGCCCAGCTCCGCGACCAGCTCGCCGCTGCGCCCGCGCCCGCGGCCGTCGAGACCCTGCAGCAGGAACGCGACCGCCTCGAGTCCCGCCTTGCGGCGGCCAATGCCGATGCATTGTCGCTGCATGACCGGTTGACCCGGCTCGAGGCCGACAACGAGAAACTCCGGTCGGCCGCCCAGGCGGGCGCATCCCAGGAATCCAAGCTGGCGGCGCTGGCCGCCGAGCTGGCGACCGCCCATCACGCCGCCGAGACGGCGGAGACCGCCCGCGCCGCCGCCGTCCAGCAGCTGCAGGAACAGCAGGATGCGTCGGGCCGTCAGGTCGCCGGCCTGCGGCAGGAACTCGCCTCGGCCCAGGGCGGCCGGTCGGATCTCGCGGCCCAGGTGAAGAAGCTCGCCGACGACAAGGACGCGCTCAGCCGTCAGCTCGCCGCCGCCGCCGGCGCCGCGGCCGAACTCGCGGGGCTGCGGAGCAAGGGGGCCCAGAATGAAAGCGACGTGAAGACGCTGCGGGCGCGCAATGCCGAGCTGGCGGCCGCCAACCAGAGACTCGAGGAGCAGGCGCGGGCCGCCGCCGCGGTGCCGGCCGAGGACAAGTCCGCCGCCGCGCTCGCCGAGGCGAAGAAACAATTGCAGGCCGTGGAGGACGAGCTCGCGAAGGAGGGCCGGCAGGTGGTCGCCGCCGAGATCGAGCGGGATCAGCTCCGCAAGCAGGTGGCGACGATCACGCAGCAACGGGACGCCGCCGTGAGCCAGGTTGCCGCCGTCAGCCGGAAGACCGGCGACGCCGCCCAGCTCGCGGCCAAGCTCGCCGAGGCGGACAAGGCGCGCCAGGCGGGCGAGGCCAAGGTCGCCGCGTTGGAGGAGACGGTGGCCGGATTGCGCGGGCAGAATGCCGAGCTGGGAAAGGCCCGCGATCAATTGGAGGCGCAGGCACGGGAGACGGCGCAGCACCGCGAGGCCGAACAAGCCGGCCTGACGGCGGCGACGAAGCGCGCCGAATCCCTGGAGGCGCAAGTGGCGGAGAACAGCCGGCAGTTGCAGGAGGCGCAGGCGAAACTCGGCCAGCTCCAGGGAGAGTTGGAGACGACGCACAAAACCATGGCGGCCGGCGAGGCCCGGGCGGCGGACGCGGCGCAGCTGACGGCCCAGGTTGCGTCACTGAAGAAGCAGCTGGAGCAGACCCAGGCGGAGAACGCGGCGGCCGGGAGCCAGGTGAAGCAATTGACGCAGGAAAAGGCCGCGCTCGGAGAGCAGGTCGCCACGGGTGCCGCGGCGGCGCGGACGGCCCAAGCCGAAACCGGACGCCTGCAGCAGCAGGTGGCTGAACTCACGCAGCAAGTCGCGGCGGCGAAGGCGGCACAGCCTGAGCTCGTCAAACTGAACGGTGAGCTTGCCGACGCGCGCACGGTGCGCGACCACCTGGAAACCCAGGTGAATCAGTTGACCGACGAGAAGGCGGCGCTGGCGAAGCGCGCGGAGCAAGCCGGAGCGCTGGAGAAGAAGGTCGCCGAGCAGGAGCGGCAGATGGCGGCGCTCACCGGCGAGCGCGACCAGCTCCGCCAGCAGGGGACGGCGGCGGGTGCGGCCGCGGGCGCCGCGGCATCCGAACTGGCCTCGCTCCGGGCGCGCGTTACCCAGCATGAGACCGATTTGAACACGTTGCGGGCGCGCAACGCCGACCTCGTCGCCGCCAACCAGAAACTCGAGGTGCAGGCGAAGGCTGCCACCCAAACGGCGGGCGAAAAATCGGCGGCGGCGCTGGCCGACGCACAGAAGCAGCAGAAGGATCTGGAAACCGAGCTGGCCAAGCAGGGCCGCCAGGTCGTCGCGCTCGAGCAGGAGCGGGACCAGCTCCGCACCCGGTTGTCCGCCGCCGAGACGGCCAAGGCGGACCTGACGCAGCGCGCCTCGCGGGCCGCGGACGATGCGGCACGCTTCCAGGCGTCCCTGACCGCGGGCGAGCGTCGCACCCAGGAGGCCGAGACGGCGCTGGCGCAACGCACCAAGGAGATGACCGCCCTGCAGACTGAACTGGAAGACAGCCGGCGCAAGGTGACGGAGCTCATGGCGACCAGCGCCGCG
>JBAIXJ010000230.1:0-3076 GCA_037916645.1 Opitutales bacterium
GCGCGGTCGCTCCAAACGCTTTGACGCCGCGGGGCCGACCCCTTACCGCTGTCCCTTTCATGCGCTCGCTTTTTTTCGGATCCCGCAACTTCGACTCCCAGCTCGCCGCGTTTGGCCGCGCGGCGGAACCGGCTCCCGGGATGGCGGCGGCCGTCGCCGCGATCCTCGCGGACGTCCGGGCGCAGGGCGACGCCGCGATCGTTCACCACGCGGCGCGGATCGACGGGGCGCGGCTCCAGCCGGCCCAATTCCGGGTGCGGACCGCCGAACTTGAGCGGGCCGCGAAGACGCTGTCCACGCGCGAGCGCATCGCCATCGAAATCGCCCGGGACAATGTCCGGGCCTTCAACCGCCAGGGCGTGCCGCGCGGCTGGATGGCGCGCAACCGGCAGGGCGGACGGGTGGGGGAGAAGCACGATCCCATCCGCCGTGTGGGCATCAACATTCCCGGCGGGCAGGTGCCGCTGGTGTCCACCGTCGTGATGACGGTGACGCTGGCGCAGATTGCCGGCGTGCCGGAAATCGCGGTGTTCACGCCCTGCAACCGCGAGGGACGGGTGGCCGACCGCCTGCTCGGCGCCCTGCACCTCTGCGGGATCGCGGAGGTCTACCGCGTCGGGGGGGTCTACGGCGTTGGGGCCATGGCCTACGGGACGGCGACCATTCCGGCCGTGGACAAGATCTTCGGTCCGAGCAACGCGTGGGTGTGCGAGGCGATGCGGCAGGTTTTCGGCACCGTCGGCGTGGCCGGCCTGCCGGGGCCGAGCGAACTCATGGTCATCGCGGATGACACCGCCCGCCCGGATTACGCCGCCGCCGACCTCCTGGCTCAGGCCGAACATGGTTCCGGCCGGGAGAAGGTGTATCTCGTCACCAAGTCCCCGGCGGCCCGCGACGCCATCCTCGCGGAACTGAAGGCTCAGCTCAAGACGCTGCCTCGCGCCGGCTCCATCCGTCGGGTTCTGGCTGATGGGTTCCTCGTCGTGAATGTGCGGACGCACGCCCAAGCCGCCGAGGTCGCCAACCGGGCGGCTCCGGAGCACTTGGAATTGCTGGTGGCGGACCGTTCGGTCCGCGCCTTGGTCCGGCAGATCACCACCGCCGGCGCCATCATGATCGGCAATCACACCCCGACCGTCCTCGGCGACTTCATCGCCGGGCCCAGCCATGTGTTGCCCACGGGGCGGAGCGGGCGGTTCCTCAGCGGCCTGCGCGTGGCGGACTTCATGCGCCGCACCAGCTTGGTTCGATACCGCCGCGGCGGCATCCGCCGGTCGGCGGGGGTCGTCGCGGCGTTTGCCGACATGGAACAGCTCGAAGCACACGGCCGTTCCCTCGAAATCCGGAGCCGGTAGGTGCGACGCCTCCTCTGCGCGACCGTAAACTGGCGGCCATCGACCCGTCTCACCCATGCCCTCGCGAAACCCGGAATCGGCAGTCCGAAAACTGGCCCTGCCCCACGTGGCGGCGCTGCAGCCCTACACGCCCGGCCTGCAGCCGGCGGAGCCGGGCTGGATCAAGCTCAACACCAACGAGAATCCGTTCCCGCCGAGCCCGCGGGTCGCGGAGGCATTGCGGCGGGCGGTGGGTCGCGACGGCGCGGCGCTCCGCCTCTACCCGGACCCGCGCAGCCAGGCGCTGCGCCAGGCGGTCGCCCGGTTGCACCGCCTGTCCGCGGACCAGGTGTTCATCGGCAACGGAGCCGACGACATCCTCAACCTGCTGGCGCGGTGTTTCTGCGCCCCGGAGTCCGCGGCCGGGTTCACGCTGCCCAGCTACTCGCTCTACCCGGTGCTGGTCGGCATCCAGGACGGCCGGACGATCGCGCTGGATTTCGACCGGTCGATGCGGCTGCCGGTGGCCGCCGTCGCCCGCTCCGCCGCCCGGGTCTTTTTCCTGACCTCCCCGAATGCTCCGACCGGGGTCGGGTTCCGCACCGCTGACATCGAGGCCATCCTCCGCCGATTTCGCGGTCTGCTGGTGGTGGACGAGACCTACGCGGTGTTTGCCCGCGAGAATGCCGCGGCGCTTGTCGCCCGCCGGCCGAACCTGTGCGTGGTGCGCACCCTCTCAAAATCCCACTGCCTGGCCGGCATGCGGGTGGGCTACGCCCTGGCGCACCCGGCCGTGATCGGGCTGCTCGACCGGGTGAAGGACAGCTACAACGTGAGCCGCCTCGGACAGGTCGCGGGCCTGGCGGCACTGGACGACCCGGGCTACTACGCACCGCTGGTGCGCCGGGTGAAGACGACCCGCGACCGGGCGTGGCGGACGTGGACGAAACAGCTCGGCTGGTTCACCTACCCGTCGCAGAGCAACTTTCTCTTCACCGAGCCACGGACCCGTTCGGGCCGCACGGGTCCCGCGGTGGCGCAGGGGCTGTATGAATTCCTCAAGGCGCGGCGGATCCTCGTGCGGTACTTCGGGAGCCACGCCTTGACCTCGTGCTTTCTCCGCATCAGCGTCGGCACCGACCAACAGATGCTTGTTCTGCAGGAGAATCTCGAGGCATGGCTCAGGCACGCATAGGCACCATTTCGCGCAAGACCACGGAGACTGACATCACGGTCAAGCTCGCCGTCGACGGCCGCGGCGAGGGGAAGATCGACACGGGAATCCCGTTCTTCGATCACATGCTGACGCTGTTTGCCAAGCACGGCTTGTTCGACCTGGAGGTGACGGCCCGGGGCGACGTGGCCGTCGACTACCATCACACCGTGGAGGACGTGGGCATTGTGCTGGGCGAGGCCTTCAAGGCCGCGCTGGGGGAGAAGATCGGCCTCACGCGTTACGGGTTTTTCGTCCTGCCGATGGACGAGGCCCTCGCACGGGTGGTCATCGACCTCGGCGGGCGGCCGCACCTCGTGTACGAGGTCAGTGCGCCCACCATGTTCGTGCGGGATTTCAACCTGGCCCTCGTGAAGGAGTTCTTCCGCGGCTTTGCCAACACCGTGGGCGCCAACGTGCACGTCAAGCTGGTGTACGGCGAGGAACCCCACCATGTGGTCGAGGCGGTCTTCAAGTGCTTTGCCCGGGCGCTGGATGCCGCCTGCCGGATCGAGCCCCGGGCGGCGGA
>JBAIXJ010000231.1:0-4957 GCA_037916645.1 Opitutales bacterium
GCAACGGCGAGAGCCGCCCCGGCGCGGGCGGCAGCACCCCGCCGCTGCCGGGCGACACCCGCGAGCCCTTCCCGCCCGGCGAATCGACGGTCAGCGAAACCACCTACCGCTACGACGGCCCCAAGCCCCAGTTCAAGGAGAGCGCCATCATCATGCTGGCGGACGGCGTCGAGGCCGCGACCCGCTCGCTCCGCCGGGTGACCCCGCAGCACCTGGGCGAGCTGATCGAACAGATCTTCAAAAGCCGGTCCGAGGACGGTCAGCTCGATGAGGCGCCGGTGACGTTCGCCGACCTCGCCCAGATCAAGAGCAGCTTCACCTTCACCCTGCTCAACATGTTGCACTCCCGCGTTGCCTACCCGCCTGCGGAGGAGAAGCCTGAGTCCCGGAATGCCCCGAAGCGATCCGAGCAAAGCGCGGGTTAGGACGCGCGGCTGGTCGAGCGTCGAGCGTCGAGGGTCGAACGTCGCGGCCACCCGGACGCGGCGCCCCGTGCAGATCCACAACGGCTGCCGCGGACTTCGCTTCAGCCGTCGCGCCGTCGCGGCCGTCATCCACCTCCTCGACGCCCACGCGTCCGAGATTCTCGGCCAACCGCCATCGACACTCGACGCGCGACGCTCCCCTCTCGGCTCTCGGCGCTCTGCCCTCCGCGCTCCGTCCTCCGCCCTGAGCGCTCCGCCTTCGGCTTCCGCCCCTCGACCTTCGACCCCCAGCGGTATCCCGCCCGGCGAACTGTCGATCGCCTTCCTGCCCGAAACCGCGCTGACCGCGCTGCACGGCCGGTTCCTCGGCGATCCGTCCGCGACGGACGTCATCACCTTCGCCGGCGACGCGGGGTTGGGCCAGGCCGGCGAGATCTGCGTCTCTCCCGACGCCGCCCGCTCCTTTGCCGAAAACCGGGGCGGCGATTCCTCGGCCGAACTGACCCTCTACCTCGTGCACGGCTGGCTGCACCTCGCCGGCCACGATGACTTGGCGCCGGTGCGGAAGCGCCGCATGCGCGCCGCCGAGGCCCGGGCGATGTCGCTCATCCGCCGGGCGCGGGCTGTGCCGCAATTCGCCTTCGAGTGAACGCAGGGCCCGCGGCTCAAACCGTCAGAGGATCTTGAGGAACTCTTCCGCTGGGACACCCGCCTGGCGCAGTACACCCGCAAGGGTGCCGGTTTTTACTTCGCGATGCAGGGGCACGACGCAGCCCGACGGTCCGCGGCGCAACACGACATGACTCCCCTTCTGGCGGACGCGGCTGAAACCTAGGCGTTCCAGTGCGCGTATGATCTCGGCGCCGGACAGATGTGGCAGCTCAGGCACGTCCAGCTACTTCGAAGGTTGTCAACAGCGCGCCTCCTGTCCGCGCCATCGGGAATTCTTCGAGGAACAACTCCGTGGCCTCCCGCAGATTCGCGAGCGCCTCTTCGACACTTTCCCCCTGCGTAGTCGTTCCGGTCTCCGGATTCAGGGCCACGAAACCGCCTTCTTCGGCTGGCGTGAGAACTGCGCTCAAAGTCATAGGGCTATCATGCCTGCAGCATTCAGATCGTCAACCCGTCTTCCGGTCCACGATTCTGGTCAACTACGCCGGGCCGCTGACTCTGCCGCGGCAGGCGGCTCTCTCTCGGTGCCGGTTGGGGGTGACTCATTCGGCCCCTTCCTTCCCGTCGTAAACGCTATCGCCAGGTGAGCGACCCCAAGGCCGAGAAATACCAGTGGGTAGATCAGGAACACAGCCTCCGGTCCCGGACTGCCCCAGTAGTCGGCGTGGGCTTTCCGCACTCCTGCCGAGATCACACTCAATTGCGCCTCCGAGAACTGACCCGAGGCATGCGCATACGCATAGACCGCTTCTGGCGCAGACATGCTCGGGTCTCCATGGAACATGTCGGGCAGAATGATCACCAGGGGCAAGAGCAACCCCATGAATCCGCAGATCCCGGCAAACGCCAGGTGCTGCACCCAATAGGCAGAAAGCGTTCCCTTCCGCTTCGCCAACCAGAATGCCAAAGCTGATCCCGCCAGCACGAGACCGACAATCACATCGCAGATCAGATGATACATCTTCTCCCCCGCACGATTCACAGGCCTGCCGGGCCGGACAGCCGGAGGTGATTGGTGGTCTGGCGCGTGCCCGGCCTTGGCTGCGGTGGGTGGTTCCACGCCCTATTTGACGGTTTGGGTGTAGGCGACATTCGCTTTACCTTCAGCCAATGGGAACACCGCGATAAGCAACTGCATTTCTTGCTCGCCGCGCTTTGCGGTCATCATGATCTGGAAGTTTTCCGTCATGATTGGTTTCCCGCCCATATCATAGGTGATGGTCCACCCATCGATGGCGAGAGTGTCTCTGAGCCTCTTCACGCATTCGCCAGCAAACTCTTGCCATTTGCGGTCTCCGATCTCCTCCGTCGTCACGCCGAACAACCCCCTCGCGGCCGCAAAGTAGGTGTCCCGGACCTGCCAGGACCTGGCATGGAAATCACAGATCGCCGTCGCGACATAGTCGACCTCCGAGCCGAGCATTTTCTTTTCCTTGGCATAGGCACTGACCCCGATGATTAACGCCAATAATGCGATCAATGTCTTCATAGTATTTTGGATCGTTCAGAGACCTGCCAAGCCGGATGGCGGTCGGCGGTGATTGGTGAGTCGGCGGGTGCCCGGCAACGATAGCGGTGGGCTGAATCCGGCCTTCATCGCAGGTAATACCAGTGGATCGTTTCTACCTGGATTCCGGCGAGGGCTTTCGACGGCACTTCAGGAAACGCCTTTTTCAGGAGGGCAACGCATCGCTCGAAATCGACGTCACCCATGTCGCGGGTCGGTCCCCGTACAACCCCACGGGGAGACAGCGCTGGCGTGCACGCGAGCCTGGCGGCCATGGCTCGAACGTCTGCCAAAACCCTGGCGCAGTGTTCGATCTCCTCCTTCTTCTTTCCTTTCACCTTTCGTCGGATCGCGCGCACTGCTCGGGGAAGGTCGAGCGACGGCTCGCGAATGATCGCATTCAACCCGGCTCCAACCGCGTCGATCCAATCCTTTTTTCGAAGGGGCATCGTCTTGGGCCTTACAGGGTAACCATGCCTCCAGGCGGTTTTTGCACTATCAGGATCCGCTGGCCGTGGGGTGCAGCGCCGTGGGGCTTTGGTTCTCATTGCCAGGAAAAATCTTCATAGGCAAGTCGGCAGCCCACACCAGCTCGATGACGCGACGCCGACCACCCCCCGGCCCGCGACTATTCCTTCCACGTCCGGGTCACCACGCCGTCCGCGAATTCGACGCAGTAGGTCTGCTCGACCTTGGTCTCTTCCTTGTTCATGAAGACGAAGATGAAGCCGCTCGTGGTCTTCTTCGTCTCGACGTAACGCCATTTCCAGCGCTCGCCGCCGCCGTCCGTCTTGACCTTGGTCGACGGCTCGCCGAGCAGCCCCGCGACGAACGCTTGCGATTTCCCCGGCCCGATCTGGGCGAACGCATCAGGGGCGACCTTGGTGCCGGAAGCGGTCGTGGTGTTGTCGTGGACCACGACGCAGGCCGAAAAGGCGGCGCAGGCGAGCAGGGCGGCGAGGGTGGCGCCGCGGCGAAGCCGGAGGATGGACTTCATGGCAGGGAGCAACAGTTGAAGGCGGGATGGCCTCAGGCGGGGCCCGGGGCGACCGCCCGAATTTTCAGAATCATCATCTGGCGCCGGCGAATCGGGCCGCAATCACAATGTGGCGGTCCCCGGCCGCGCGCATCGGCCGGCGCGAGTGCGGACTGGACAACACCCACGTGCGGCCGAGAGTATGCGGCTTCCGCCTCCTCATCCGGTCCCGCGCGCCGGCCGCGGCCGCCCGGCCCCTCCCATCATGCGCCTCCCCCGCCGTTTCGCCCTGCCTGCCCTGCTCCTGCTCGCCCCGGCCCTGCTCGGTGGCGCCGATCCCCTCGCCTGGCCGACGCCTACGACCGAAATGCATCCCTGGACGCGCTGGTGGTGGCTCGGCAGCGCCGTGGACAAGGAGGATCTCACCCGCCAGCTCACGCTTTTCCGCGACGCCGGCATCGGCGGCGTTGAGATCTGTCCGATCTACGGCGCCAAGGGTTACGAGAAGCAGTTCATCGATTTTCTGTCGCCCGAATGGATGGCCATGCTCGCGCACACGACGACGGAGGCGGCCCGGCTCGGCCTCGGCGTCGACCTGACCACCGGCACCGGGTGGCCCTTCGGCGGGCCGTTCGTGTCACCGGACGATGCCTCGAGCGGCCTCATCCTCAAACGCTACGAGGTTGCAGGCGGCGCCAAACTCGGCGAGCCGCTGCCCGCCGGCAGCCTGCAATGCCTCCTGGCGGTGTCCGACGGCGGCGAGCGCATCGACCTCACCGTTCGCGTCCGCGCCGGCGCCCTCGACTGGGTGGCGCCGGCGGGATCCTGGAAACTCTACGCCGCGGTGCAGTCAGGGCCGGTCCAGAAGGTGAAGCGGGCGGCCCCGGGTGGAGCGGGCGACGTGCTTGATCCGTACTCGGTCAAGGCCATGAGCGACTACCTCGCGGTCTTCGATCGGGCGTTCGCGGGCTACCACGCCCCCATGCCGCGCGCCCAGTTCCACGATTCCTTCGAATACTACGGGGCCACCTGGACCGCGGACTTCTTCGCCCAGTTCGCCGCACGCCGCGGCTACGACCTCCGCACGCAGCTGCCGGCGCTGGCGGGCGACGGTCCGGCCGACACCGTGGCGCGCGTCAAATACGACTACCGCGTCACCATCGCCGAGCTGCACGAGGCCTACATGGCACGCTGGACCGAGTGGGCGCACACCCACGGCGAGCTCTCCCGCGACCAGGCGCACGGCGCGCCCTGCAATCTCGTCGACCTCTACGCGACGGCCGACATCCCCGAGACCGAGATCTTCGGCAGCGTGGCCGACAGCAATGTCGTGATGAACAAGCTCTCGTCGTCGGCCGCCCATCTTGCGGGGCGGCG
>JBAIXJ010000232.1:0-2792 GCA_037916645.1 Opitutales bacterium
GCGAACTTGGAAGGGATCATTGCCGGCAAACGGGTAGCTGCTGGCGGCGCCGAGGGGGCCGCGGAAGAACCGCCGCCCGGTCAGTCCGCGCGCCGGCAGCCGTGCCATCAGCGCGGGGATCTCGCCCCGCCGCGGGAGTTTGGCGGCGATGAACGCCGCGGCGCGCCGGAGGATCGGTTTCGCGTCGCCGGGCGGTTCGGTGATGGTGATGGTGACGAAACAGGTCCCTTGCCACAGGGTCAGGTAGTAGTCGAACAGCTGCGCCGCCTGTCCGATATCAAGGGCGGCGCCCGTGCCCGTCTCGTTCAGCGAATGGATGCCGAAGGCGGCCGCGGCATCCGCCATTTCGTACACGTCGATCTGCAGCGTGCCTCGGTCCCGGGCCGCATACCGCGCCGTCACCGCCTGCGTGAACCCGTACTCGAGGTAGAGATCGGCGCCGCCATCAATCAGCTCATACAGGTCCTCGCCCCGAAAAACCCGCGGCGCTTCGGCGGCCTCCCAGCCGGGCAGCTCTCCGGCGCCCGGGAGGACGTCGCGAATGTCACCCGGCCCGGCGGCGCCCGCCGGTGCCAGCCACGGCATGGCCAGCAGCGTTGCGACCCGCCAGCCGGAGGCGGCACTCGTCGGTCTCATCGTGGACTCAGATCCGGGCCTCCCGGACCGCGAGCTTCGTCCAGTCGATCTGGCCGAGCCCGTGGCGGAAGGCCATCACGATCATCGCAACCTGGGCGGGCCGGAGCCCCAGCAGCGTGCTGCAGTAGGCGTCGACCGCGACGGAATCGGTGCCGGCCACGACCTTCCGGGCCTTGCGGATCTCGCCGGGCCCCGCGGGGCCGTTGGTCAGCAGAAACTCGGTGGAATCGCAGACGCACAGGTCGGGTTTGCGGACGAGGTTCACGTCGGCGATGCACTGCGACAGGAACGCGACATCGCCGTAGCCGCCCGCGCCGGATCCGTTGTGGAAGAACTGGTTCGTTTTGCGGGCGCAGGCGCCCATGTAGTTCTTCAGGCAGCCGGTGAAGCCCGTGCCTTCATGGTTCTTGGAGATCGGAAGGTTGATGAACACGTCGCAGTCGAGCAGGGCCTTGGTCACAGTCGCCTTTTTCAGGGCCCGGCCGTTCGGGAGGGCGACATCGACCCAACCTCCCGGGTTTTCTTTGACGAGGGCGAGCTCGCGTGCGCATTCCCCCGCCCGCGACGAGCGCTGCCAGTAGCCGGAAGGGGGTTCGACGAGCAGCACCAATTCCCGGGCGCCGGCCCCGGCGCACAGCTTGACCACGGCGAGCGCGACCTCGGGCGAGGTGAATGAGCCGGGCTTGGTCCACCAGCCCGGGGCGTTGATCAGCACCCCGACGCGTGTTCCGGGCTTCACGAAGCGCCCCATGCCGCCCAACAGTTCCACCGCCCGGAGGGTGGCGGCGAAATAGTCCGCGCCCTCGACGATGGCGAGATCGGCGGACGGATCCGGGTCGGTGGCGAAGGCCAGGCGGGGCAGGGCGGCGCCGGTGAGGACGACCGCACCCCAGCCGGCAGTGCGGCGGAGGAATTCCCGTCGCCCGAGGGCGGGATTCGTGCTCATGGGATCGGGGGCAATGGCGGAGGCTGGAGGGACCGGACCCGCGCGGCGCGGCGGCCGGGGATGGGCCGATTCTGTCGGCGGGCCGGCCAAGTAACAAGTGGCAAGTGACAAGTGCCAAGAGGCGGCGAACGGTCTTCCTTCTTGTTACTTGTTCCTTGTGACTTGATACTTCGATTCACGATGCCCTGGGCCCAGGTTCATTGGCGCAGCGAAGTGATCGAGAAGCAGACCACGATGCAGGTGCTGCTGCCCGCGGTTGGCCGTCCGCCGTACCCCGCGTTCTATCTCCTGCACGGATTGAGCGATGACTCGACGATCTGGTTGCGCCGCTCGCGCATCGAGGTCTATGCGCGCGAGCTGCCCCTGCTCGTGGTCATGCCGGACGGCTACCGGGGCTTCTACACCGACAACGAGGAGGGGCCGGCCTTCGCCCGCCATTTCGCCGAGGAGATCCCGGCCTTCGTCGAACGCAATTTCCCGGCCCGTGCCGCGCGCGGCGCGCGCGCCGTCGGCGGCTTGTCGATGGGTGGCTATGGCGCGTTGCGGCTGGCGCTCGGCTATCCGGACCGCTTCTGTTCGGCCAACAGCCACTCCGGCGCGGTGGCGCGTTTCAACCTCAGCCAGAACCTCCGCACGGCGCGCCGGCATCGGCTCTTCCGGGATCACCCGCCCGGCTTCCTGGCGGAACTGCGGCGGATCTTTGGACGGCACGTCACCGGATCGCGGCACGATCTGGTGCGCCTGATTCAGCGCGCGCGCCGGCGGGGCCGGCGGCTGCCGCGGATCCTCATCGACTGCGGCACGGACGATGTCCTGCTCGACGCCAACCGGCGGTTCCACCGCGAGCTCGAACGGATGGACGTGCCGCACCTCTACCGGGAGTTTCCCGGCGGCCACGACTGGAATTACTGGGACCTGCACGTCCGCGACGCGCTGGCGTTTCACGCGCGCAACCTCGGGATCGCGACCCCGGACGTTGGATAGTCTTCACAGAAGGCCGCAAAGGGAGCAGAGAGACGGCATCCTACTGCGCCAAGAAAAGGCCGGTCGAATGACCGGCCCGGAATATCTTGGCGCTCTTCGCGTCCTTGGTGTGAGGGCTGATCCGCCCTACAGTTTGCCGCCGTAAATCGCGCTCTTGCCCAGTTCCTCCTCGATGCGGAGGAGCTGGTTGTACTTGCACACGCGGTCGGTGCGGCAGAGCGAGCCG
>JBAIXJ010000233.1:0-2307 GCA_037916645.1 Opitutales bacterium
GGTTCGACCTTCGGCAATCACCAGACCACGGTCGACAATTCGTCGAAGGGCACCGAGATCGAGCTGACCGCGCAGCCGATCAAGAACTGGAACATCACGGTCAACTACGCGAAGGTGAAGGCGACTCACGACGCGCTGGATCCCGTTGGCATGAACTTCATCGCCGACATGACTGCCTTCATGAATTCCGCCGGCGGCCAGGTCCGCGAGTGGTGGAACGGCGACACCGGGCTCCTTCGCGGACAATGGAACTCCAGCATCGTGGCCCCGTTTGCCGTCCAGGTGAACGAGCTCGGCCATGAGGCGCCCGAAGTCTCCCCGTGGCGGTTGAACGTGATCAGCACCTACACGTTTGATCACGGTCCCGTCAAGGGCGTGTTCATCGGCGGCGCGCTCCGCACGGAGGCCGGCCGCATCATCGGTTACCGGTACAGCTCGTCGGTGCACAACGTGATTTCCGATGATCCGCGCTATGCCAATGTGCTTTCGCTGACCCTCGGCGGCCTCGACGTGAACCAGCCGCTCCGCGGTGCCAACGAGACGCACGTGGATGCCTGGGTCGGCTACAGCCGGAAGATCACCCATGACATCAACTGGCGCATCCAGCTCAACATCCGGAGCGTCGGCGAAAAGGACCGCCTCTTTGCCGCGCGCATGAACCCGGATGGCAGCCTGGCGCTGGCCCGTATTGTTCAGGGCATGGGCTTCCAGTTGACGAACTCGTTCGACTTCTAGCCCGCGGGCGGGCTGAAGAGGGCAGCCTCTTCAGGCCGCAGCCAAGATTCGAGTCCGGCGGCGCAAGCCGCCGGACTTTTTTTGTCCGGGAAGAACGCCGGGACAGCTATCGTACTATGGCCGCCGGCGCATCACCGGGGGCACAAGTTGCAGGCCCAGTCTGCGGAGCGCGGGATCGGCAAACCCGGTCCCGAACTTCTCCCCCAACAGCAGGAGGTCACGCTGCGTTTCCGGCGTCAGCCTGCGGAGCTGCCGCTCATCAATTCCATCCATGCATTGACGGACCTGCGCCGCGGCCATTTCCATCTGGCCACCGAGGGCCAGAACCAAGGACAACCGGATCCGGTCCTCCAAGTCGATTTCCCGCGCCTCGGGCACTGCGGCCACCACCTGCCGCAGGGTGGCGGCAAAGCGATCGGGTCTTCCGGTCTCCTTTTGCAGTAGCGCGAGCATCGTCAAGGCGGGGAGGGAGTGCGGAAAAGTCTCCAGTTCCGGTCCCATGAGTTTCGCCAGTCCGAGGCGCCCTTCTTCCAGCAGACAGGCCGTCGTGCGCGCCGCCATCGTCGCCGGCGATTGATCCGGCACAACCTCGAAGATCAGCACGTTCTGTCCGCGCAGAACCTTGTTGTCCGGCAATCGGTAGGGAAGGAGGCGCAGCCACGGCGGCGGGCCACCGCCGTGAAGCAGCTTCGAAATGAAGACGTTGTCGGGCAACGGCTGCCCGGGCGACAGACCAAGATAGAGTCGGACATAGTCATCCGTAAACAGACTCCACGACAGGAGGACGAGATGGGTGACGCCGTACTGGCGGATCAGCTCATGCGCCTGTTCGGGGGAGGCCGCGGCAAGGATCGCCGCCGCATGTTCGAGCCCTTCGTGATTTTCCCAATACAGTGTCCCCAGACCTTTCACCCCTCCGTAATAGATCAGCGTGGTGGTGGAGGAGGGGGAGCTGAGCACGACCGCCGGATCCGATCCCGTCCGCAGACGGAGCCACTGCGCGAGGTCCCGTTCAGCCAGCAGATGAACCTCTTCCGCCGTCAATCCGGAGCTCCGCGCAAGGGACGAAACGGCATCGATGGCCCCTGGAAGCAGGACGAGAGCGCAGCCAAGCCGCCACAAGGCTCGTCGGGGATCCGCGGGCGTGGATCGCTCCAGCCGGGCGAACTCCACCGCGAGTAGCGCCAGCAGGAGGCCGGAGCAGATACCCCACCAGCGGACCTCAGTCACCGTCAGCCCGAGAAACAGCAACGTCGGAACAAAGGCGACGGCAAGCCGCGCCTTCTCCGTCGGCGGAAGTCTGCGGCCGGCGAGCGCCAGCGCCGGCGGAAGCATAAGGAGCAGCGGCAGGATTTTCGCCAGGACCGAAAGGCTGGACGGAACATGGGCGAGGTAGCTCCCGAGGCTCTGCCCTTCTTCAACGTAGTGGCTGAGCATCCATACGAATCGGTCGGTCACCAGGAAGGTGTCCCGCTTGGTGAGCAGAATGATGCATGGCAGTTGTACCACGGCCGCCGCCGCCAGAATCCAAGCGAAAAGTTCGCGGCCATTGACCCGCGTGCCCCCCCCCGA
>JBAIXJ010000234.1:0-2166 GCA_037916645.1 Opitutales bacterium
ACACGGAGAATCTCGGCCTCAAACCCAACGACGACATCATCGCCTACTGCCGCATCGGGGAGCGCTCGAGCCACACCTGGTTCGTGCTCACCTACCTGCTCGGCTACAAGAAGGTCCGCAATTACGATGGATCGTGGACCGAGTGGGGCAACCGCGTCCGCGCGCCGATCGCCAAGGGGGCCTGAGGCTGTCCGAGATCCATGTCGGCACGTTGGATGGTAGGGGTGGGATCTTGCCCGCCGCGTCGAAGCGCTTGGGCGAAGGCTGGTCGCGCCCTCGAGAGATGGGCGCAGCCCCTCGACTGGCTCGGGGCCCTGAGCTTGTCGAATGGGCAAGCCGGCGCCCCTACGGCCGATGACGGCTGCCGAGAGGCGATGGGCGAATTCGCGGTCCGCTCGGCGTCCGTTTTTCGGGTACGCGCTGCAGGCTGACCGGCAGCCGCTGTCCCAAGGCGCCCATCTCATGTATCCGCCCAACCTGAGCGAGATCGTCGGCCTGTTTGAGGATCTTTCCGACGAGGAGAAGCGCGAGAACCTGATCGCCTACGCCGACCAGGCGCCGCGCTGTGCCCCGCGTCCGGAGGAGAGGTACGATCTGGAGGACGTGCGCAAGGACGAGGAATGCACGGACACGGTCGGCGTGTTCCTGACGGTGGCGGCCGGCCGCCAGGCGCACTTCCGGATCACGCTGGGCCCGCACGTGCAGACCTTGACCAAGGCCATGACGGCGATCCTGTGCAAGGGGCTCGATGGCGCCACGCCCGAGGAGATCATGGACGTGCCCCAGGATTTCGTGCCGCGCATCGTCGGCGGCCAGCTGGTACGCCTCCGCAGCCAGACCGTGTACTACATCCTGACGCGCATGAAGAGCGTCTGCAAAGCGTGGCTCAACCGCGAGCGGGCCTTGGATTTGGGCGGACGGATTCTGGAGGCCAGATAGAGCGGACTGAACTGCACCGCGGCCGCCGTGCCTGAAACTGTAGGCCCGCCCGCGGGGCGGGCTGCCCGGCCACCAGCCGGGCCTACAGGGGCGAACAATTTCGGAAACGGTTTCCCGGATCGCGCCGCGCCGGCAGGTGCCAGGGCTTTCTGATATGGGCGCGCGATTCGCTTTTCTGTAGGCCGCGAGCTCGCTCGCGCCGCCCGACCCCGGGTCTTGGCGCCTGCCCCTCGACCTTGCTCGGAGCCCTGAGCGAAGTCGAACGGGCAAGCAGGCGGCCTGCAATCTGCGGTGCCAAACCAGAACGCCTTGTGTGCAACACCGGCAGGACGGTTTTCGGTTTCACTTTCCGGTATCCGGCATCCAAGATCCGCCGTCAGAACGCCCGGGTGGTGAAATTGGCAGACACGAGGGTCTTAGAAGCCCTTGCCGCAAGGCTTGTCGGTTCGAGTCCGGCCCCGGGCATTCTTCTTTGCCAAGCCCACGAACATTGGAGCCGGCCTCGTTGAGGCCGGAATCCCTCTGGACGGTGAGAATCGCAACCTCGCCAGCGCACCAACCCCTCAATCTCCGATCCTCCCGCTGTGAAGAAGCCCCGCATTGACCCAGCCCGGCTGTATCGGGAGGAGCGGGAGCGCATGTGCACGCGGAAACGCCGGTATCGCACGCAGGGCGACGCGCTCGATGCCGCTCTGCTGGCCGGCGCTGGACGCCGCAAGGCCTACCTCTGTCCGATCTGCGGACTTTGGCACCTCACATCTGGCTGATGGCGGTGGCGCCGGACCTCCGGGCCGGCAACCTTGGGTTTGCTTTGAAAGACGCTAGCCGGATAGCGTCGGGCGTCCGCATGGATTCCGGTGGTGATTCCAGTCCCGTGGTGCCCGGCACGGCACCGGCCAGTTGGCGATCCGCCTGGCCCGACGCCCTCGCCCTTGCCGGCGGCCTCGCGCTGGCATGGCTCCTTCGCTGGCAGGTGCGCGATTTGGTCTGGAGTCTCTGGCTCTCCAGCCTGCTCGTCGGATATGCGATCATCGTGTGGAAGATCTTCGGGCCGATTCTGGTTTTGGGCCGCCAAGTCACGACACCAGGCACCGGGCCGGGCATGGCGGCGGCGGGCGTCGGCCTTTATTTCGTCGGCGGCTTGTTCCTGTTGGCCTTCTTCACGTTTCATTTCGGCATGTTCCATTTCGTGCACTCGATCTTCCTCAACGCCTTCTTCCCGGCGCT
>JBAIXJ010000235.1:0-2084 GCA_037916645.1 Opitutales bacterium
TACGCCCAGAGCACTAACCCGCGACCGCCGGCCGCCGCGGGAACTGGGTCATCTGAATTGCAGGCGGCAGGGAAGGCGGTATACTGCCCTCGCGGTCGACTGGTTGCAGGTGCTGCCTCGCTGAAATGGGTGGCCCGCTTGCGGCCAAGCAAGAGAGCGGTATTTCGCGAACGTGCAAATCTGACTCGATGCGCAACTATCGGCAGCCTGCGGTTGCTATGCTCGTTGAAACCATCCGGGAGTTCAACCAGGCGGTGCCATTCCGGCCCTATGAGATCCGCACCAACGGCGGCCGGCGCTTTCGGGTGCCACATCCCGATTTCGTCTTTGTTTCGCCGAGAGGAGAATGGGTGATGGTGGTGGTCGGTAGTGGCGCCCCGCACCACATCAACTCGATTCTGATCGAGGAAGTGGCGCCGGTCGGCCGGCGCCGACAACGGGCGACAGGATCGCAGCGCGAGTAACCGCGAGCACTGGGCGGGCTCGCGGAGCCGCCACGCCCTGCGCCGCTGGAGCGGGTTGAATCAGGTCGTGGCCGCCATGCCGGATGCTGTAGGCCCGCCCGTCGGGCGGGCTGCCCGGCCACCCGCCGTCGCTCAAGCTATGGCGGGCGGGCCGGCCGGGCCTGCACGGTCAAAACACTTCCTGAAACCGCTGGGAAGCTCGATGGCCCTGGCAGGAAGATGCCCGCCGAGCGCTCTGCTCAGCCGGCTTTGGCGGCGAGCAGCTCGTTCACCTTCCGCATGACCGCGAACGCGTCGGCCACGTAGAGCACGTCGGCCTTGCCCTGGGCCCAGCCGCAGTTGGGGTTCAGGTTGACGGCGCGGCGCTCGGTGATGAAGCGCCAGCCCACGGTGTGCGGCTCCTCGCCGTGGCAGCAGGTCGCGAGCCCCTTCGGATGCCGCGGCGTCGAGCCGGTCTGGCCGACCTGGTTGAGGTGGGTCATGAACCGCAGCACGGCCTGGCCCTCGCCGCTGAGGTCGACCAGCGACTTGGTGCTGCCGAGCGAGGCCTTGGTCTTGGTCAGGAAGTCGAGGATCAGCCGCTCCGCCTCGTCGCCGTGCGCCTTGCCGTCCGACTGCGCCTTGGTCCAGCCGGCGCCGGCGACGAAGAGGACCCGGGCGTCCGGCCGGATGGTCTGCGCATCGGAGGCCGGAGCTTTCACGCCGGTCACGGCGGTGCGCCGGTGCGCTTCGCCGAGCGGCACGGTCACCGGCTCGACCTGGGCGGCGCCGGGAGCGCCGGACCACGGCTCGGCGCAGCCGGGCTCGAGGACGATGATCCACGGCCGCGTGGTGCGCCGCACGGCCGCCTCCATGCGCTGCCGATAGTACCAGCGGGCGATGCCCGGCTGGCCGTCGACCGCGGCGAGCGCCGTGACGTGGGTGTCGATCCGTCCCTTGAGACGCTGGGCAACGCCGGCGAGCGCGCGGTTCCAGCGCGAGGTGGCGGGAGCGAGGATGATCGTGGCGGCGGCGGCCCGCGCCACGGCCTCGGCGGCGGCCGCATCGGTCGAATACCGGGCCGGGGCAAAATCGGGACCGGCGACGCCCAGGATGCGGGCGGCGCCGCAGGCCGCCACGGCGTTGGCGGCCGGCTGGACGTTGGCGCCGACGAGTCCGACCGTGAACGACGACCCGGCGAGGGCGCCGGCCAGCGTTTTGGCCGCGGCCAGGGCCTCGAGCGCGGACTTGGCCAGGGAGCCGTCAGGTTCGGCATGAGCGAGGAGGAGAATCGATTCCATGGGAGAAGTAGCGAGTAGTGAGTAGCGGGTAGCGAGTAGGTGGCGGAAGCGGCGCGGGCGTGTCGGTAGGGTCGGGGATGCTCGCTACTCACTACCCGCTACTCGCTACTGTCAGTTCATTCGGCCGTGATCCAATCGACGATTTCGCGCGCGATCTCGTCCGGGGACTTGTCTTTGACGATTTTCGTTTCGCGGCGCTGCTTCGGAAGGGCAACGCTGGCGAACGCGAGGCCCTCGTTCGGAATCTTCACCGGTTTGGCGCGCTGCAGCGCGGGCATGACCGTGCGCATGTTCGCCATCCCGACCTGCGGATTGTTGGGGGGCTCGGGCAGGTTGCCCG
>JBAIXJ010000236.1:0-2667 GCA_037916645.1 Opitutales bacterium
AGAGCAGGTTGTCGATGATCTTTTTGCCCCGCAGGGTGGTGTCGACGATCTTGGCGATGTCGGCGGCGAGGACGTTCACGTAGGTCACGCGCGAGGGCAGGAACTGCACCGCGACGCCCTTGTCGTACACGCCCAGGTCGAACGCGCGGACGACCTGGATCTTGTCCTGCAGGCCCCGGCGCTTGAGGTCCTCGATCAGCGAGAACTGGAAGAACTGCGTCTTGTCCCCGCCGTCGGCCGCGGTGTCCTTGACGAGGATGGCGGTCGTGGGGGCGTCGAGGGTGGTGCTGCGGGCGCGGCTGGCGACGATGTGGTCGTCGAGCAGGCGGTGGCCGAGCAGGTGGTCCTTGAGGATGAGGCGGGCGGTGGCGGCATCGACCTGGCCGTAGATGACCGTGGGCATGCCCTGGCGGGCCACTTCGACGAGCGGGTCGGCGAACGAATAGCCGAGCGTGCCCACCCGGCGCACCTCGAGCGGGAAGCCGAGGCTGGCGGACTCCTTCTCCAGGATGGCGCACGCCTCATCGGCGCCGGCGGCGATGCCGCCGGTGTCCATGCTGACCCGGACCCAGTCGGGGCCGGCGGCGGCGGGAGCGGCCGGTTTCTGCAGATCGGCGAGGGTGAGCTTGGTCATGATTTGGCCTTGGTCGGCTGGGCTGAAGTGAGGCGCTGCGTGACCTCCCCGGGTTTCACGCGGCCGTGGACCTTGCCGTCGACCACCATGGCGGGCGCCATACCGCAGCAGCCGATGCAGCGGACGACGTCGAGGTGCCACTCGCGGTCGGGCGTGGTGTTGCCCTCCTCGATCTTGAGCTGGTTCTTGGCCTCGGTCAGCAGGGTGGGCGCGCCCTTGAGATAGCAGGCGGTGCCCATGCAGACCGCCATGTTGTGGCGGCCGGGCGGCTGGAGCTGGAAGTAGTGGTAGAAGGTGATGACCTCGTAGATGCGGGCCAGGCCGACATCGAGGGCGTGCGCCACCTCCATCGCCACCTCGCGCGGGACATAGCCGTGCTGGTTCTGGATCTCGTGCAGGATGAGGATGAGGCTGCCCTCCTCGTCCTTCCATTTCGCGACGAGCGCGTCGACCTCCTTGCGCACGTTGCTCTCGACCTTGGTCTGGA
The DNA here is from genome assembly GCA_037916645.1 of Opitutales bacterium. Lineage (GTDB taxonomy): Bacteria > Verrucomicrobiota > Verrucomicrobiia > Opitutales > Opitutaceae > Fen-1467. The sequence goes on from JBAIXJ010000236.1 coordinate 1,122, forward strand.
GCTGGCGCAGGCGCTCGAGCTTCACCTCGAGGGCGCGGGCGATTTCCTCGGCGATGTTGCGGGGGATGAAGCCGTGCCGGCTTTCGAGCTGTTCGAGCGACTCGAGCAGGTCAGCCTCTTCGTCCTTCCACGATTTCAGCCGGTCGGGCAGGGTGACGTTGACGGTCTCGGGAGAAGACATGATTGAAGGTGGAAACGGATCAGGTTAGGGGTGCGGCCGAAGGGCTATCAAGCAGGCTAACTCTGCGCGGCCAAATAATCAGCGCCGCGAATGGGTCCCATCATTGCCACAGCGCCGCGGGACGTCCGCGAGCGGAGAGCCCATCTCGATGAGGCCATGCGGGTTGCGGTCCGTGCCGCCTAGGGCGGCCCGGACGCGCCGAGGCTCTTTCGCGCAAAGGGCTTACCAGAGCCGGTGCAGAAGGTAGAACCGCACGGCGGCGGTCAGGCCGGCGATGATCAGCAGGGCCCAGATCCAGCGCCGCAGGCGCTGGGCCGACTTGTCCGCGTCCGGATCCACGCGCGCGCGCTCGGAGTTGGGCGGCAGCACCGCCATCTTCGTCAACCGCGTACCGAAGGGGATGTTGATCTTCACCCGGCCGTTGATCGCCCATCCGTTGCCCTCGAGGATCGGCCCGAGGGTGCGCTGGCGGAGCTTGATCGCGGCGATAATCGTCGACGGCAGCGAGATCACGAACATCAGGGCCACGAGGATCAGCGGCAGCTGCCAGACCGGCAGGTCGACGAATTTGGCGAAGATTGCGGCGAGGAAGGTGCCGATCGAACCGAGGGCCACGCCGATGCCAGTGATGAGGGCCAGGTCGAATTTCTTCGGTTCGGACTTCGCCTTGTCGACGTTGGCGGCGGCCTCGGCGGCGCCGGCGAGTTTGCCGCTCGCGGCCGTATCCGCGGCGGCCGCGCGCTTGGCCACCTGCTCCTCGATCATGCGGAGGAACTTCGTGTACGGCGACCAGAACGCCTGGCGGATGCTGATCGGATTGTCCACGATGCTGGTGATGACGGCGTACCAGAGGCGGCCCTGGCGGTCGTAGAACACGCCGTTGCGGCCGACGAACAGGTAGTCGCTGTCGCCCTGCGTGAAGCACGCGGCGATCGTCATGGTGGCGCCGCCGCCGGCGCGGGTGCAGGCACAGTACGCGATGTAGGCCTTGCTCATCGCCGCCAGCGGGCTGGCGCCGTCGACCCGGATGCAGAGTTCAGTCGAGCGACTGTCGAGGTAGAGCGTGCCGGCCTGGAAGTCGGCGTAGCGGTCGCGGGAATAGAAGTCGGAGAAGTTGATGAAATTGCGCAGCAGCGTCCGGAGGTCGCGGTGATAGCGCACGAGGCGCTCGACGTCGTTGACCGCCTTGAACTGGGGCTCGAGCGCCTGGTCCTCCGCCACCAGCGCGGCGAGCGCCGGGCGGAGATCGGCGGCGAGGATCTCCTTCACGCGCGCGAGGCCGAGCTTCTCGACCGCGCCGCCGGCCTTGCTGCTCAGCCAAGCCTCATAAGGGGCGAGCCGGGCGTTGAGCGCGGCCCACTCGTC
>JBAIXJ010000237.1:0-6044 GCA_037916645.1 Opitutales bacterium
CCGCTCCATTTCGAGCTTCACCTGCTCGATCTCCTCGCGGACCTTCCGCACCTTCTCGACCGCCTTCTTCTCGGACTCCCAGCGGGCCCGCAGCGCGCCGGTCTGCTCGCGCAGGTTGGCAAGCTCCTTGCGGAGCGCCTCGAGCCGCTGCCGGCTGGCCTCGTCCTTCTCCTTCTTCAACGCGGCCTCCTCGATTTCGAGCTGGCGCTGGCGGCGGGTGAGCTCGTCGAGCTCGGTGGGCATCGAGTCCATCTCGGTCCGGATCATGGCGCAGGCCTCGTCCACCAGGTCGATGGCCTTGTCGGGCAGGAAGCGGTCGGAGATGTAGCGGTTGGACAGCACCACGGCGCTGACCAGTGCCGCGTCCTGGATGCGCACCCCGTGGTGCACCTCGAAGCGCTCGCGCAAACCGCGCAGGATGGAAATGGCGTCCTCGACGCCCGGCTGCTCGACGAGCACGGGCTGGAACCGGCGTTCGAGCGCCGCGTCCTTTTCGACGTGCTTGCGGTACTCGTCCAGCGTGGTCGCGCCGATGCAGTGCAGCTCGCCGCGGGCCAGCATGGGCTTGAGCATGTTGCCGGCGTCGATCGCGCCCTCCGCGCGGCCCGCCCCGACGATTGTGTGCAGCTCGTCGATAAAGAGCAGGATGCGGCCGTCGCTCTGCTTGATCTCGTGGAGGACGGCCTTCAGGCGCTCTTCAAACTCGCCGCGGTACTTCGCGCCCGCCAGCAGGGCGCCCATGTCGAGGGCGAAGATCGTCTTGTCCCGCAGCCCCTCGGGCACGTCGCCACGCAGGATGCGCTGCGCGAGGCCCTCGACGATGGCCGTCTTGCCGACGCCCGGTTCGCCGATCAGGACCGGGTTGTTTTTCGTCTTGCGCGACAGGATGCGGATGGTCCGGCGGATCTCGTCGTCGCGCCCGATGACGGGATCGATCTTGCCCCGCCGCGCCTGCGCCACGAGGTCGACGCCGTATTTCTCGAGCGCCTGGTAGGTCTGTTCGGGATTGTCCGAGGTCACCCGCTGGTTGCCGCGGATCTCGGTCAACGCCCGGAGCACCTTGGCCCGGTCGAGGCCGAAGCTCTTCCAGAACTTCTTCAGGGCCTCGGGCTGGCCCGCCTCCACGAGGCTGAGGAACAGGTGCTCGGTGCTGACGAATTCATCCTTGAGCCGCTCCGCCTCCGCCTCCGCCCGGGTCAGCACCTCGTTGACGGCCTGGGTGACGTAGATCTTCGAAATGTCGACGCTGCCCGAGACGCGGGGCAGGCGGTCCAGCTCGCGTTCAGCCGCCAGTTGAAGGGCGCTCACCGTCAGCCCGAGTTTTTCGACGAGCGCCGGCACGATGCCGCCCTCCTGCGCCAGCAGCGCGGCGAGCAGGTGCCAGGTGTCGACCTCGTTGTTGGCGCGGCGCCGGGCCTGGTTCTGCGCCTCGGCCACGGCCTGGCGCGCCATGACGGTGAGCTTGTTCGGATCCATGAGCGGAGACAGCGCACATCGCGCGCCAAGTGTCCGCCCCCGGGGATCGCCCCCGGGATGTGCCAGAAGCGGGACACCTTGGCCGGGGGGCGGGACGCCGCGGCACGGCGCCCGGCACGCCGGCCGTCAACGCCCGATGACGATCCCGACCGACAGCGGTCGCGCGGCTGTGTGTTCTCCTTCGGCGGAATATCCGCCCGCCTCGACCCGGTATTCGCCCTCGAAGGCGTGTGGAAGTTCCACCCGGCCGTCGGCATCCGCCCGATACTCGCCGCCCGAGTGCCACGCCTGGTTGATCAGCCGATCGAGCGCCTGGAAGGCGGGCTTGGGTGACCCATCCGCGCGGACCAGGCCGACCGGACATCCCAGCCACGCCGAGCGGTCGGTGTAGTCCCAATACGTCACGCCTGCCACCGCCGGATGGCTGTAGGCCAGCCGGTAGAACAGCTCCAGATAGCGGGCCTGCGCCGCCTCGCCCTCCGGCGTGGTCGGCCACGGCGGACTGGCCGGGCGGAAGTTGAATTCGCGCGGCGCGCCCGACACGACGCTCAGCTCGGTGAGGAAGATCGGCCGGTGCAGGAGGGCCAGGCGGTTGAGCATGTTCCACACCTCGGTGACCGACCAGGCGCCGCTCTGCATGTGGCTCTGGAGCCCGATGGCATCGAGCGGAGCGCCGGCATCGATGAGATCCCGCAGCAGGTGGTAGTACGCCGGCGTGGTGTCGTAGTCGTTGACCAGCGTCTGGCACCGCGGATTCAGCCCCTTCAGGCGCTGCAGGTAGGCCGCCATTGTCGCCACCTTGCGGCCCCCGGCGAGCACCGCGCTCATCGGGGATTGATAACGGTCCCATGCCACCACCTCATTGAACACCTGGACGCTGCCCATCCGCGGCAGGAACGTGTCCGAGGCGTGTGTCAGCAGGCGGTCCATCCACTCCCGCACCCGGGCCTCGGTCGGCGCGGCCGCCGCCAACCAGCGGGGCGGAGTCAGGTTCCAGTAGAGCGGACTGCCGTCCACCCACATCCGATGCGCCGCCAGCCAGCCGATCGCCTGGACGACATCATCGTCCCGATAGAGGCCCGGCTCCGGCTCGTAATTCTCGGAATAGATCTGGACCGTGGCGGCGTTGAACAGGCGCAGGAACGCCTCCCGGTGGCGCCGGTCCGTGGCGGTCAGGTCGCGCTGCTGGAGAAACCCCCAGTCGAAAGCGGCGCCGAACCGGAACAGGTGCCGCCGCTGCTCGATCCGGACCTGCACCCCCGCCGCCGGCCGGCCGTCCGCGTCCACCACATGCACCAACAGCGGGGCGGTGCGGTTGGCCAGGATCCGCGCGTCGGTGTCCGCGATCAGTTGCGCCTCGTCGACCGGAGGCAGCGGCGGACCGAGCACGTCCTCGACCCGCGCCTGTTCGGCGGGCGACAGGGCCGCCTCGTCGACGGGCTGCAGGCTCGCCGCTGTGATCTCCACCGTGCCGGCGTCGTCCAGCAGGATCACAAAGTCCAGGGTGCCGGGCGGGTGCGGGATGCGCGCGTAGCCGACCACCTCACGCGAAACCCCCGCGGGCAGACGCTCGCGCATGCTGCCGAAGACGATCCACGGGCGCGGCGTCGTCCGCGCGACCAATTCGACCTGCATGGGCCCGGCTGCCCGGAACACGGCCCGCAGCCGGTACAGGCCCGGCGCCGGGCCGGTCACCGTCTGCACCAGACGGAAGCGGCCCCCCTGCAAGGGTCCCAGCGTGACCCGCAAACCGGCGTGCCCGCCGCCGCCCGAAGTTAGGGCCGTGAAGGCGGCCGGTCGCGGCAGGGCGGTGGAACCATCCCGCCAGCCAGCGGCAAGGCCGCCATCAGGTGCCGCTGCGAAATCCGGATTCGTCAGGAGTTCCGCGGCCGGCGCCGCCGCCGCCGACAGCGACCACGCCCCGAGCGCGACCACGAACAAGCGGCGGCCAAGAGCCAGGGGTCCCGCCTTCGTCACGGGGCGGCGCGCGGGCCGCCAACGAAAAGCCCACGGGCGACGCGGCTGTCCAGAAAAGATGTTACATCCCCTATGCATACACTTTTCCTATCCATCGCGCCGACCGTGGGCTAATTGGTCGGAAATTGGCGGTACAAACAACATTGCCGGCGGAAGCGCTGGCCTGCTCCGCGTTTTGAGCGGAGCCGCGGGCGCACGCTCAATCGCATACCTACTACTGCGCAGAATCGGTCGGGTGTCCAGAGAACTTTCTTCGGCCGGCCGCCTTGCCCCAATCTTCCGTTTTGCCGGCGCCAGTTGTAGGCCGCCAGCTCGCTGGCGCCACGATCCTAAATGGCGCGAGCGAGCTCGCTGCCTACAAAAGAAGAGATTGCGCCGTCCAATTCGAATACCGGCCCCAAAAGATCACGACGGCACGGCGGCCGGCCGCAGGAGGCGGTCGATCGCGTGCGCCACCGTCTTGCCGTCGCCCATCGCCAGGATGACCGTGGCCGCGCCGCGCACGATGTCGCCGCCGGCGAACACGCCCGGCAGGCTCGTCATCCCCTGCTCGTCCACCACGATGTTGCCGCGCTGATCGAGCTTGAGCTCGGGGCAGGTGGAGGTGAGCAGCGGATTGGCCCGCGTCCCCAAGGCGGACACGACGACATCGCAATCGATCACGAATTCCGTCCCCGGCAGCGGCAGCGGGCGCCGGCGCCCCGAGGCGTCGGGCTCGCCCAGCTGCATCCGGATGCACTTCACGCCGCGGACCCAGCGCTGGTCGGAGCCGAGCACCTCCACGGGCGCGGCGAGCAGCGCAAACTCGATGCCCTCCTGCTCGGCGTGATGCACCTCCTCGACCCGCGCCGGCATCTCCGCTTGCGTGCGGCGGTAGAGGATCACCACCCGTTCCGCGCCCATGCGCTTGGCCGTGCGGGCGGCGTCCATGGCCACGTTGCCGCCACCCACGACGACCGCGCAGCGGGGCCGCAGCACCGGCGTGTCCGAGGCCGGGTCGAACGCCGTCATCAAGTTCACGCGGGTGAGGTACTCATTCGCCGTGTAGACGCCCTTGAGGTGTTCGCCGGGCACGTTCATGAACATCGGCAGCCCCGCGCCGTTGGCCACAAAGACGGCGTCAAACCGGGACCGCAGCTCCGCCAGCGTGTAGGTCCGCCCCACGACGACGTTGCACTCGATCTGGACGCCGATCTCGCGCAGGCGGTCGATCTCCTGGGCGACGATCCGCTTCGGCAGCCGGAACTCCGGAATGCCGTAGACCAGCACGCCGCCCGGCCGGTGCAGGGCCTCGTAGATCGTGACGGCGTAGCCCAGGTGCGCGAGTTCGCCGGCGGCGGTCAGCCCGGCCGGGCCCGAGCCGACGATGGCCACCCGGAGGCCGTTCGGCGCGGGGCGGGTCTGCGGCACGGTCTCCGGATGCGCGTAGGCCCAGTCCGCGACGAACCGCTCCAGATGCCCGATGGCCACCGACTCGCCCTTGACCGCCCGGATGCACTCGCACTCGCACTGGGTCTCCTGGGGGCAGACCCGTCCGGTGATGGCCGGCAGCGCGTTGTCGCCCAGCAGGCTGCGCGCGGCATCGGCGGTCCGGCCCTGGCGGAGAAAATCGAGAAAGCGGGGAATGTTGACGTTCACCGGACACCCCTTGATGCAGCGGGGGTCCTTGCACAGCAGGCACCGCTCGGCCTCGAGCTTGGCCACGTGTTCGGCCAGGCCGAGGTTCACCTCGCTGAAATTGGCGCGCCGCGCCCCGGCGTCCTGCTCCGGCATGCGCTGGCGGACGATTTGCAGACGTTCCTTGGTGGAGATCGGGCCTGATTTCACGGCGGGCGGTGCAGTTCGGATTACGCGCGATCGAGTCCGATGCGACATTCGGTCGCCGCGCGGGCGGCGGCCTGCTCGAATTCACGGTACGTGGTGATGCGGTCGGCGAGCAGATCGAAATCGACCTGGTGCGCGTCGAACTCGGGGCCGTCGACGCAGGCGAAGAACGTCTTGCCGTCGATCGTGACGCGGCAGCCGCCGCACATGCCCGTGCCGTCCACCATGAGCGGGTTCAGCGACACGACGGTGCGGATGCCCGCGGGCCGGGTGAGCTCGCTCACGGCGCGCATCATCGGTACCGGCCCCACCGCGTAGACGATGTCCACGCCCCCCGCGGCCAGCAGATCCGCCGCCGCCTGGGTGACAAAGCCCCGCCGGCCGTAGCTGCCGTCGTCGGTGCAGACCACCACCTTGCCCAACCGCTGGAGTTCCGCCTCGAAAATCACCCACTCCTTCGACCGCCCGCCGATCACGGTCGTGACCTGCACGCCGCGCCAGGCCAGCGCCTGCACGATGGGATGCACGACTGCCGTGCCCACCCCGCCGCCGATGCACAGCGCGTGCCCCGCCTCGATGAGCTCGGTCGGGTGGCCGAGCGGACCCGCAACGTCCTGGATGACGTCACCCGGCTCGAGGGCGACGAGGTCGCGCGTGCTTTTCCCAACCGCCTGGATGACCAGCGCGATCGAGCCTGCCTGCCGATCGGCGTCGGCGATCGTCAGCGGAACCCGCTCGGCGCCCTCGGCCCGCCGGACGATGACAAA
>JBAIXJ010000238.1:0-5044 GCA_037916645.1 Opitutales bacterium
CCGGACCGCCGCACCACGGTGTGGATGAAGCCCTTGTCGACCTCCACCTTCGTGTTGTCGCCGATGCGCACAATGAGCCGGTCCTGGCGCACGCTCGTGATCTCCCCGAAGATCCCGCCGTTGATCAGGATCTCGTCGCCGGGGGCGAGCGCGCTGACCATCTTCTGGTGCTCCTTCTGTTTCTTGCGCTGCGGCGCGATGAGCAGGAAATACATCGCGGCGAAGAGGAAGCCGATAAACAGCAGCTGCGTCATCATCGGGCCCGAACCGGGGCCGGACGGGGCCGGCGCGGTCTGCTGGGCGAACGGCATCAACGCGGCAAGGGACAGCATTTTAATCATTGCTTGTGCGGGTTTTTCGGAAAAGAAACGCGGATTAACTCCAGCCGCCTGCGAAATAGCAAGCCCAGAGCTGGAGGGATTCCGCCGTATCTATCCCGTTGAAAAGCAAGTCGTCATCCGCCTGGTCCGCCGCGCAATCCGAGGAGCATTTCGGCTTCAAGCGCTGGGGTTCCGGCCATTTCTCCGTCGACGGCGAGGGGTGCGTCCAGGTGCAGCCGCTGGCCGACGGGCGCAGCATCCGCATCATGGACGTGGTGCACGAGGCGCTCGGCATGGGCCTGAAAGCGCCGATGGTGATCCGGTTCCAGGATCTGGTGCGCCACCGGGTGATCCAGCTCAACGAGGTGTTCGCCCGGGCGATCAAGGAGGAGGGCTACCGGGGCACCTACCGCGGCGTGTTCCCGATCAAGGTCAACCAGCTGCGCGAGGTCGTGGAGGAGATCCTCGGCGCGGGCAAGGATTTCGCCTACGGCCTCGAGGCGGGCTCCAAGCCCGAGCTGATGATCGCCCTCGCCATGCACGAGGGCACCCAGCGCCTCGTCATCTGCAACGGCTACAAGGACGACGACTACATCCGGCTCGCCCTGCTCGGCCGCCGGCTCGGCAAGCGCGTCATCATTGTCATCGAGCAGCTGTCGGAGCTCGACAGCATCATCCGCCTTTCCGCCGAGACGGGCGTGAAGCCGATGATCGGCTTCCGCGCCAAGCTCATGACGCGCGGCGAGGGCCGGTGGGCGCTGTCGACCGGCGACAACGCCAAGTTCGGCCTGAACACCGCCGAAATCCTCTTCGCGATCGAGAAGCTCCGGAAGGCCAAGCTCACCTCCTGCCTGCGGCTCGTGCATTTCCACGTCGGCTCGCAGGTGCCGAACATCATCACGATCAAGAACGCCGTCATCGAGGCCACGCGCTTCTACTGCCAGCTCGCCAAGATGGGCTTCCCCATGGGCTACCTCGACGTGGGCGGCGGCCTCGGCATCGACTACGACGGCTCGCGCACGAACTTTGAGTCGTCGATGAACTACTCGCTCGACGAGTATGCCCGCGACGTCGTGTTCAACATCCGGGAGATCTGCCGCGGCGCCGGCGTGGCCGAGCCCGACATCATCAGCGAGAGCGGGCGGGCGATCACCGCCCAGCACTCCATGCTCGTCGTCGAGGTGTTCGAACGCATCAACAAACGCGAGTCGCTCGGCCAGAAACACCAGCCGAAGGTCAGGCACAAGGTCGTCACCGACCTCGAGATTCTCCTGAAGAACAAGGCCCGGCTCGGGCGGCTCGAGCGCTACCACGACGCGATCCAGAAGAAGGAGGAGGCGATCTCCCTCTTCAACCTCGGCTACCTCGACATCGAGAACCGCGCCGCCGCCGAGTCGATCTTCTGGCAGATCTGCGAGCAGATCGACCGCGAGGGCTCCGCCAAGGGTTACCAGCCGGAGGAGCTGCACGATCTGAAGAAGCACCTCGCCGACCAGTACGTCTGCAACTTCTCCGTCTTCCAGTCGCTGCTCGACCACTGGGCGCTCAAGCAGCTCTTCCCGATCGCGCCCCTGCACCGCCTCAACGAAAAGCCGTCGGTCAACGCCATCCTCGTCGACATCACCTGCGACTCGGACGGCAAGATCGACAGCTTCATCGACCTGCAGGACGTCAAGTCCTACGTCACGCTCCACCCGCTGAACAGCCAGCCCTACTACCTCGGGATCTTCTTCACCGGCGCCTACCAGGACATCATGGGGGACCTGCACAACCTCTTCGGGCGGGTGAACGAGATCCATGTCTTCCTCGAGGACGACGAGCCCAACGGCTTCTACATCGAGGAGTCCATCAACGGCAGCCGCAACGCCGACGTCATCGAGGGGGTCCAGTACCAGCAGGAGGAGCTCTGCCGCCGGATGAAGCAGCAGATCGACCACGCGACCCGCAAGGATCTGGTCAAGCCGCGCGAGGGTGTCCGCTGGCTGGAGTTCTACGAGTCGCAGATGCTCGCCAAGACGTACCTCAACATCGAGCCGAAGAACGGCCGCAAGCGGCGCTGAGGCGCCGGGCGCCCTTCCGCCTCGCCGCGCGGCGCCGCCCCGCAATCCCCGCCGCCATGGCCGAGATCATCATCGTCGATGACGACCGCACCAACCGCCTGATCCTGCGTGCCCACCTGGAGCGCGAGGGCCACCGGGTGCTCGAGGCCGAGACCGGGACCGAAACCCTGGAGCTGCTGGAGTTCCGCGCGGCGCCCGACCTGCTGATCGTGGATCTGCACCTGAAGGAGGCCTCCGGCGTCGACCTGCTCCGGAACCTGCGGGCCGACGCGATCTTCGGCCCGCTGCCGGCCCTGTTCTTCAGCGCGACGCCCGAACGCGAGGCCGTGCTGGCGGCCGCCGGCCTCGGGATCATCGAATTCCTGGCCAAGCCGCTCCAGCCGGCGCGCCTCCGCCACGGCGTGGCCGCGGCCGTCGCCCGAAACTGGATGCAACATCTCTTCGAGGATCCGGTGGCGGTCTGCCGCCGCCTGAGCACCGACCGGGAGATCTATCGGGCGCGGGTCGACCGGCTGTTTGCCGACGTGGCCGCGCTGATTGCCGGCCCTCCCCAGGCCGAGGCGCCGGAACCCGCGCCGCGACCCCTCGAAGTCCTGGCGCGCGAGGCGGCCGAACTCGGCCTGACCGTCGCGGCCCCGGCGCTCGAAGCGTGGCGCGCCGCCGGGCCGGACGCCGCCCCCTCCCCTCTGCTGCGGCGCGGCCCCACGATCGCCCGCCTGTGCGCCGCGTTCGCGTTCCGGAGCTGATCCCGCGGCGGACCGCGGGGGACGCCTCCCTCGCCGGACGCGGGCGGCGGTCGCCGGAACTGTGGGCTTCAGCCGCCGGGCCGGCGGTCCGGGCCGCGCGCCCCCGCCTGGTCGGAGGCCGGCTTCGGGCCTTGCTCAAGATAGCGGATGAAGCCGCCCAGCTGCCGGGCGATTGTCGTGGTCTGCTCCAGCAGCTCGGCCCGCCGCTGGTCCGAGACGTAGCCCAGATCCTTCGCCACGTGCACCAGGGATCGGACCCTGCCCGCGGCGCCCTTGGCCGTGTGCAGATGCTCCGCGAGGCCGCGTCCGCCCTGCTCATAGCCGGCGGCGATGTTGCCCATCACGTCCACCGCCGCCCGCTGGAGGGGATCGCTCAGACCGTAATCCTTCGCCAGCGGGCCCTCCTTCGTCTGGCGGTACACTTCAACGACGAGAGCTTTGGCGGCCTGCCAAACCTCGAGATCTTCCAGTTGTTTTGCCTGTCCCATGCCCGGCGACTCTGTGGGCGCCTCCGGCGAAAGCAAGACAAATTTCTATAATATGGAATTTAGCCTCCCGCTTGCCCGGCGGTGTCTCGCGGCGGAATCCGGGCCCGACGCGGTCATCTCCACTCGTGCCGCGGGTATTTCCGCGCCAGCTCCGCCTTCACCTTCGGGTACATGTCGCGCCAGAAGGCCGTGAGATCGTCCGTCACCTGGATCGGCCGGTGGTTGGGGGCCAGGACTTCGATCCGCACCGGCACGCGGCCGCGGGCCAGCGCGAAACGTCCACTGACGCCGTAGAGCTCCTGGATCCGCGCCGACAACACCGGCGGTCCGTCGGCGTGGTACGTGAGGTGCGACCGCCGGCCGTTGGCCATGACCAGCCGCTCGGGCAGGTATTCGTCCAACGCGGCCAGCTGCTCGGGCAGCAGCCAGTCGCGGAGGACCGGCATCACCGGCCTGTCCTTCAACTCCCGCGCCCCGACCGCGCCATAGCAAATCTGTTCGATCAACGTCGCGCGGCCGCCCTCGCCGATCGGCGCCACTTCGAGTTCCGGGAACCACTTGGCGAGGCAATTGACCCGCGTGATCCACTGCTCGACCGCCTCGGTCCACCCGGGCAGTACGATGCGCCCCGCCCGCACCTCCGCCGCGAGCAGGGCCGCCGCCTCGCCGGGGGGCGGCGGGTCCGCCGCCGGTTTCGCCTCCAGCACCAGATCCCGGAACCGCCGCTCGCGGCGCACGACCACCCGGCGCGCAACCGCGTCGTACGCCACCCCCGTCGCATCGCGATAGTCGCCCGGGAACAGCTCGGGCAGCCAGGCCTCCTCGATCGCCGTGGCCAGGCTGAGCAGCACGGTGACCTCGCCGCGCGCCTCGATCTCGCTGATGTCGGCCGCGACGAAGAGCGGGGCCTTTTGCATTCCGCTTTCGCGCGCCAGCTGCCCGCGCCGTCCGTGCACCAGCTCGCACCGCAGCGTGGCGGCGTCGAGGCGCCGGGCCAGGTGGTCGGGGAAGCCCACCAGCACGCATTTGCGCACCGCGGCGCCGTCGACCCGCCGCTCGCTCACGTCCAGCCCCTCGTCCTTCGCCACCGCCACGAACTGCTCCCACAGGGGCCCGACCTGGCGGGCGGCCTGCGCGTGGATGCCCAGCCGGCGGCAGGCCTCGACGGAATAGTTCGCCCGGTCGGCATACCGCCAGGCTCGCATCAGCAGAAAAAAGTCCGACTCATCTTCCTCGCCCAGGATTTCGTCGCGTTGTGCCGCGATCTCCCGTCCGCCGCCGCGCAAGAGGAAGCTCCGCCCCTGCGTCAGGGCCGCCATCAGCGCCACCGCCCGCACGCAGCCGTATTCCTCGGCCGCCAGGAACATCCGGGCGTACCGCGGGTGCACCGGAAACCGCAGCATCTTGCGCCCGAGGCCGGTGATGCGCGA
>JBAIXJ010000239.1:0-2364 GCA_037916645.1 Opitutales bacterium
ACGTTGCCCGGCCGCATCACCAGCGGATGGTCGCGGCGCAGCACCTGCAGGTAGTGGATCTTGCCGTAATTGGTGCGGTAGGTGGGGTCGTGGCTCACGACCTCGGTCTCCTGCCAGGTGGCCTGGAAGTCGTTCTTGAGGACGGCGCAGCGGTGGCCGAGCGGCCCGAGCGTCGGCGAGTTGCCGAGGCGGTAGCGCGAATGGGGCGCCGCGATGCAGACCACGTAGCGGAAGTTGTCGAGCGTGACCGGCTGCCGGACGGTGTAGGCGAATTCGCAGCCGACCTTGGCGCCGGTGAACGTCCACTGCACCTTGACGTTGCCGAGCCCCCGGACGAGCTCCTCCTGCGTGTTGATCAGCTCGGGCTGCTCGTAGCGGAAATAGAAGCTGTTCCGCAGGCCGAGGCCGGTCACGCAGCGCTGCCCGTAGAACGCCGGGACCGTGACCTGTTCGCCGAACGTCAGCTCGGGGACCATGACGGGCAGGTAGTGGTTGTTCGGCCAGTCGAAGACGCCGGGGCAGTGGGGGAACGGGAGCGAATCCGACACCAGCGAGCTGCCGGAGCTCAGCAGCGGCAGCTGCACGTGCAGGCCGCTCTCGGCGTCGCGGTAGAGAAACAATCCCTGCTCCTTGCGGTTGGATTTGTCGAAGATGACGAAGCGGCCGGTGGTCCGCGCCGGCTCGAGCCGCGGCTGGCCTTCCGGCATCTGCACCGTCTTGGCCAGACGCGCCCACTGGCAGAGATAGCGCGCGCCGTCCATGTTCGCCATGCGCGTGGTGTGCGTGCTGTAGGCCGTGCGCTCGTCGTCGCGCACCACGAGGTAGCCGAGCTCCTGGTCGAGGTAGGTCTGGTAGAAGAAATAGAAGAGCCGGCGGAGGATGTCGAAATAGCGCGGCTTCAGGTCGTCGGCGATCCAGCCGTCGCGCAGCCCCTGCAGGATCAGGCTGATGCAGTGCATCTGCCCGTAGGCGCCCGCCGCCCGTCCGTACGCCCAGCCCAGCCCGTCGAGGCGCACCAAATCGGGCATCATCTTGATGTACTTCTCGGCGTAGGTGCGCAGCGTCGGCAGCTTGCGCTCGCGCACGCCGGGATTGGAGTGCAGCTGCAGCGCCGAACGGATGAAGACGAAGGTCAGGACGCCGTAGAGGTTGAAGTTGCCGCCGAACCCCTTGGCCGTGTCGTCGAAAAACCCACTGCTGCTCGTCTGGTTGATGCGCTCCACCATCCGCTCGATCAGCCGGCTGGTCTCGTCCTTCTTCGACAGCCCGAAGCTGAACCGGCACACGGCCTTGGCGACGTTGAACGCCTGCCAGTGGTTGTCGTAGTCGCTCCGGTGCAGGAGCATCTTGTCGACGCGCTGCCGCGTCTCGTCGACCAGGCGCTCCCAGACGGGATTGCGCTCCTTCGACGGGCCGAAGCAGAGCAGGCCGAGCGCGGCGTAGGCCAGGCCGTTTTCCGCCGGGGGCTCGGTGAAGACCTGGGCCGTCACGCAGCGGGCGACGAGGTCGATGAGGTCGTGACCCTTGAGGGTGGTCTCGCCGGTGGCGCGAAAGTATTCTCCGAGAGCAAACGCGACGTGCCCGGGTTCGTCAGGGCGGGGAAGTTCGCCGGAAACAGGGGTGACGGTACCGTCGGGGTTGATCGAGTCTAGGTTATGGCCCAACATGGAGCGCGCCATGTCGAGACATTGCTCGGAGAAACTGTGCATGCAGGCTTGATGGACGTGATTTGGTCGGCCCCAAGGCGCGGAAGCGCAAAGGGAAGGGGAAAGTTTTCCCGGGTTTTCCGCGGCGGCGCAAGCGGGAAATTGGCCGGAATCTGAATGGGGCCGGAAAACGGCCCGGCCCGGGGGCCGGCGGCGCAGGGGCCGGCTACCGGCCGGACAGGAACCGGTTGCAGGCGGTGGTCACCGCGGCCACGTGCGCTGCGATGCGCCGGGGCAGGGGATGGGCGGAGGGCGTTTCCAGGGTGTAGGCCAGGCGCGTGTGGTGGGCGTGCAGGTAGATCGCCTCCGGCCAGCGGTCGCGTTTGGCCGGGTCGCCGTCAGGCCGGATGATGCCGCCGGCGGCGGGCCGGCCGTCGATCACCGGGGCGAGATCGATGGGGCAGACGGCGCGTACCGCCTCGACCATCGGCTCGGCCAGGGGGGGCCGGCGGTCGGGGTTGACTTCGTAAAGGTAAAAGCCCGTCGCCTCCCAGTCCTCGTGGAGGCAGAGGGTGAGATCGAACGGGGGCTGGCGGCGCAGCCAGCCGATGTGCGCCCGAACCTCGGCCGATTGGACGGACCGGTAATCGCGGTTGAGGTCGTGCCCGGCGGCGTTTTCGCGGGTGCCGCGCGCCATGCCGTCCGGGTTCAGCAGCGG
>JBAIXJ010000240.1:0-5109 GCA_037916645.1 Opitutales bacterium
GGCGCTCGGGGGAGCGGCCCGGAGGGAAGCGGCGAGGAAGCAGCCCAGCGCCGCCACGAACAGGGTCAGGGAGGAGATCTTGGTCTTCATTGTCGTACGGGAGTTGAGTTTTGTTGTTGGAGGCGGCAGGGCGGTTGCGCCGTCGTGATTCTGATTTGCCCACCGTGCCTTAACCCACCGGGCGCGGAAGGTTACAGGGGGGTGTCTCCCGCCGTTGCGGCCGATGAATGGTGCGCCAGAACCCCCGTGCCGGTCCGAGGGCGAAACCCATCACGCCGGGCTCGCCTTGCGTTCTCAAATCGCGCAATTTGCCGCGGACCGCCATCGCTATGACTCCAGCAGGCCCGCCGGCGGAGGGTGCCGCGCCCGCGCGCGGCCCGGGTGCGTTTACGACGACGCATTGGAGCATGGTCGTGCGCGCCGCGGCGGCCGGGACCACTGAAAGCCAGGCCGCCCTCGAAGAGCTCTGCCGGGTCTACTGGTTCCCGCTGTACTGGTTCGCGCGGCGCCGGGGCATGCCGCCGCACGACGCCGAGGACCTCACCCAGGGCTTTTTCGAAGACCTGCTGGCCCGCGGCGCGGTGGCGCAGGCCGATGCCACGCGCGGACGCTTCCGCACCTTCCTGCTCGCCTCTTTCCAGAATTACCACTCGCACCAGCGCGCGTACACCGGCCGGATCAAACGCGGCGGCGGTCGCGAGATCGTCTCCATCGAGGCGCTCCAGCAAGCCGAATCGCGCTTCCAGGAGGAACCGGCGACGACGGATTCGCCGGAAAAGCTCTTTGATCGCAAATGGGCCCTGAGCCTCCTGGAAGCGACACTGGAAACCGTGCGCCGGGAGTACAGCGCCATCGGCAAGGCCGAGCTGTTTGACGAGCTCAAGGTGATCCTTTGGGGCGGCCGCGGCGAGGTCAGCTACGTGGAGATCGCCCGCCGCCTGAACTCGACGGAGGGCGCCATCAAGGTCGCCGTGCATCGGCTCCGGAGACGCTTCCGGGAGGTACTTCAAGGCGAGGTGGCGAAGACCGTGCTCGAGGCTGCGGAAGTCGAGGACGAGATCCGCCATCTGTTCGCGGCGTTGAACGCGTAACCTGGGCCGCCATTTGGGTTAGGACCCGTGGGGCCATCGACCTCCCGCATGACTGCCACCTGGAAATGCCCGACTTGCGGTGCGCCGCTGAACACGGGTTCAACCGACGGGCTGTGCCCGGCATGCATGCTCAAGTCGGCGCTCGAGGGCGGAGTCGACGACCCGCCGGAAACCGCCGGGACCCCAAACCTGCCGCGCGTCTTCGGACCGTATGAGCTCATTGAGGAGATCGGCCGGGGCGGCATGGGCGTGGTCTACAAGGCAACGCAGCCCGTACTCGGTCGCACCGTCGCCGTGAAGCTGCTGCTGTCAGGCGCCTATTCGAGCGAGGCGGCGCTGCGACGGTTCCGGCTTGAGGCCTCCGCGGCGGCGGGCCTCCAGCATCCCCACATCGTGGCGATCCATGACTACGGCGAGTGCGACGGGCAGCCGTACTACGCAATGGATCTGATCACGGGGCAGAACCTGGCGGCGCTGTGCGACGGCCGGCCGCTGCCCGCCCGCGAAGCCGCGGAGATCCTGCGGCTCCTGGCCGGAGCCGTGGCCTACGCCCATCAGCGCGGAATCCTCCACCGCGATCTCAAGCCATCCAACGTGCTGATCGACGAGCATGGCCAACCGAAGATCGCGGATTTCGGGGTGTCGCGGCGCCTCGACGGTTCCGAGGGCGCGACGCTGACAGGGCAGATGGTGGGTTCCCCGAGCTATGCGTCGCCCGAACAGGCCGCCGGGCTTCCGTCAGCGGCGGCGGTGGCCAGCGACGTCTACGGCCTGGGGGCACTGTTCTATCACCTGCTGACCGGACGCGCGCCGTTCAACGCCGCCACGCCGGCCGAGACGCTGCGCCTGGTGCTCGACACCGAGCCCGCCCCGCCCCGCCTGCTCAACCCCGACCTGCCGCGCGACCTGGAGACGATCTGCCTGAAATGCCTCGCGAAGGAACCCGCCCGTCGCTACGCCTCGGCCGCGGAAGTCGCGGAGGAACTGGAGCGGTACCTGAGCCACCGGCCGGTCCACGCCCGTCCGCCGAGCGCGTTCTACCGCCTGCGCAAATTCACCCGACGCCATCGTGTCATCGTCGGAGCGGCGACCGCGGTGTTCCTCGCGCTGGTCGGGGGACTGACCTTCGCCCTGATCGGTTTCCGCCGCGCCGTCGAACAGAAGCGGGTGGCGGACACTGCCCGCTCCCAAGCCCAACGACTGACGGGATTCATCCTGAAGGATCTGCAGCCCGACATGCTCGATCACGGCCGGCTGCAGAGCCAGAAGCTGACGATCGAGGGTGCGGTGCGCTACTTCGACCTGTTGCCGCCGGAGCTGCGCGACGACGTGACGATCCGGGATCATGCCGCGGCTCTGGCGGCGCTCGCCGATCTTTACGGGCGCAAACAGGGCACCGTTACGATCACGGCGGAAAACCCCGAGCGCGCCCTCGCCGCCGCGCAGCGGGCTCTGGCCATGCGGCGCCAACTCGCGGCCAAACACCCCGATGATCGCGACGCCGCCCTCGCCGTCTGCCTCAGCGAAGCTCAGGTAACCTACAACGATCCCGTCGCGTGGGTCCGGCTGGACCAGGCTTTTCCGGATCACATCCAGAAGCTGCGTGAGATGGAGAAGCGATTCTCGGGCGATACCACCGTCCAGCGCGCCCTAGCCCAGGCTCTGCTGGATTGGGCTTACCATGCGTGCTTCACGTTCGGCAAACCCGCCGAGGCGCAGGCAGCTGCCGCCGAGGGACGGGAGCGCTGGCAACGGCTGCTAACCACGGCACCCGACGACAAGGAGGTTCAAATCGGCTATGCGCGCAGTCTGGCCACGATGGCGCAGAGCCTCGCTGGTCCGGACGAGGCGGCCCCAGCGTCCGAATGGGGCGAAAAAGCTCTCGCCTATGCCACCGAGTTGCTGCACTCCGACCCGACCAATCTGCGATTACTGGCGGTGGCCGCGGAAACTGCCAACCGGCTCGCCCGGTTAGCTGAGGCTAGTTCGCTGCCGCGCGCCCGGGAAGCGGAGCGGATCGCCCGGGAGCATTACCGCATGCTCATGACATTCGATCCGGGCTCCCTCGAGTGGAATGCCCGCTTGGCGCAAGCATACGACGTGGAGATCAAAGCGCTGGCGGATGAAGGGCGTCTGGCGCAGGCCCGCTCCTTGGAGCAGCAGGTCATCCAGCTGCTCGAACCGGCGGCGCGCGACCGCAACACGAAAGAAATGCTCGCGAATCGCATGGGCACGGCGGCCTCCTTGGCATTGAATGCTGGCGACGCGGCGGACGAAAAACGGCAGCTCGCCGTGCTGGAGGAGTTCGCCCGTGGACAAGAGCGGGCTCTCCCGGAAGGTTCATGGGAGCGTCGTTTCGAGCGGATTTTCTGGCTGATCGAGGAATGCGACATCCTGGACGGCCTCAACGACTGGCCCGCTCTCGGCCGGGTGGCCCGCGAGGCACTGGACGAAACCGAACGCGGGTTGCGCGATTCACCCGACCACGAGAACGAATTGCTCGTGCACCAGGCGGCCGCGCAGAATCTTCTCGGACGGGCATTGCTTTACCAGGGACGAGCGGCGGAAGCCGTGCCGCTGTTCGAGCAGGCGCTGGCGGGATTTCGCGATGCGCCGGTTGGCGGATCGCTGGGCGGCCGCGATTACCGTGCAGTCTGGGCGGCCGGCGCCTTGGCCGAGGCGCGCCAGGCGGCGGGCGACGCCGCGGGGGCGCTGGCCGCCAGCGAAGCCGCCCTAGCCCAGGCCGAACAGTCTTTGGCCAGGGCGCCCGACGATCTCCGCCTGCTTGAGGCAGCCGCGGAGGCCGCGCGCAGCCTCAGCTACCGCGCCGCCCCCGGCAAACGCTCCCTCGAGGCCGAACTCATCGCCCGCAACCATTACCGCGTCCTGATGGAACGCCAGCCGGCACACCATGGGTGGCGCCGAATGTACGCGACCGTCCACATGATGGAGTGCTGGTACCTGCTGGGCGACGGCCAGATTGAGCCGGCCCGCGAAGCGTTTCGGAGATTCGATGCGCTCATCGAACCGTTCAGCACCCAGAACGCCCGAAAGCCGTTCGAACCGTCCAGCACCGATTACGCTCGAACGCCGTGGGAGAACCGTCTCGGTCTGGCCCTACTCGCCGCGTGGGCCGGCGATGCGGCCGGTGCCCGCGCCGAGCTCGTGACCGCCGCGAGGCGATTTGATACATTCATCCAGATGCTTCCGGAGTCGTCGCCAGAACGGCTCCGGACCCACACCTTTTTTCTGCAGGTGGAAGCGCTTGTCCAGACGGCTTTGGGCGATTGGCCGGCGCTCGAGCGCCTCGCGCGCGAGTTGCTGGATGAAATCACCGTGCAGACATCAGACGGTGAAATGCGGCTCCGTCGCGTGATGGCCCATGGCCTCCTCGGGCTGGCGTTGCTGCGGGAGAGCCAGATCGCCGAAGCCGTGCCGGTCCTGCACCAGGCCCTGCACGGCTTTGCCGGCACTCCGCCGGTTGCTGCGGTCTCATACGCCCAATTCGTCCGTGATCTCACCACTGACGCATTCGCCGAGGCGCTGGCGCGGACTGGAGATACTGCCGAGGCGCGAAGCCTGCTGGAATCAACTCGGGCCGAACGCGAAGCGACCCTGGCCAAAGACCCCGAAAGCTGGGCCCTGCGCGAGCCCCTCGCACGGACGCTCGTCCTGTTGGCCGGCATGCTCGATTCGGCGGATCCCGCCGATGTGGCCCGGCGCACCACGCTTCTCGACCGGGCCACCGACCTGCTCACCGGGCCGGCCGCCGAGGGTCGGCTCACCGTTGAGGGCAAAGCGTCGTTGGCTAGCGTCGCGGCGTTGCGCACCGCCGCTGAAAAGCCCGCCGGCCCGTGAGCGCGGCAGCCGGCGTCCGCCCGCTGCCCGCCGCGCCCGCAATTTCTGCTGACTTCCAAGTGGCGGGCGCCATGGTGGGGAACATTCCAGCCGCCCTGGCTGCCGCTACCCCCTCGGGCTTCAGGGCGGGAGCCGATCATCCCATCTCCGGAAAGGAGCC
>JBAIXJ010000241.1:0-5204 GCA_037916645.1 Opitutales bacterium
ACCTCGCAGATCGACCGCAAGATGATCGTCGCCACCGCGGGCGGCGACCCGCCGGACGTCGCGGGCCTCTGGGCCTACAACATCCCGGGCTACGCCGACGCCGAGGCGCTGACGCCGCTCGACGGCTTCATCCGGCGCGACGGCGGCACGGTGGAGCAGTGGCTGGCGCGGTACTACCCGATCTATGCCGAGATGATCCAGCACGGCGGCCACGTCTACGCCGGCATCACCACGCCGGCGACGATGGCGCTGTTCTGGAACAAGACGCTCTTCCGCGAGGCCGGCCTCGATCCCGACCGGCCGCCGCGCACGCTCGCCGAGTTCAACGACTACTGCCGCCGCCTGACCCGGCGCGACCCGGCGACCGGCGCGATCACCCAGATGGGCTTCCTGCCGCAGGAGCCGGGCTGGTGGCCGTGGGTCTTCTGCCGCTGGTTCGGCGGCCGCTTCTTCGACGGCCGGCGCGTCACGATCGCGACCGATCCGAAGAACCTGGAGGCGATGCGCTGGATCGAGGGTTTTTCGAAGGACAACGGCGGCGAGGCGGTGAAGATCTTCGCCTCGGGCTTCGGCGCCTGGGGCTCGCCCACCGCGCCGTTCTTCACCGGCAAGCTCGCGATGGTCGTCCAAGGCGTCTGGTACCCGAACTACATCCGCCAGTACAAGCCCGGGCTTGACTACGGCGTGGGCCCGTGGCCCGAGGCGGTGCCGGGCGTGAAGGATTTCTCGATGGCCGAGGCGGACATCCTCGTCATCCCGCGCGGGGCGCGCCACCCGGAGGCGGCGTGGGAGTTCATCAAGTACGTCAACTCCTGCAACCTCCAGGCGCGCACCTACGACGAGATGACGGGCATGGAGCGCGTCTGCTTCTACCAGGGGAAACTCTCCCCGCTGCGCGCGTGGAGCCCGTACTTCGCGCAGCACCACCCCAACCCCGCCATCGGCGTGTTTCGGGCGCTGGCGGCCAGCCCCCACTGCGTGGCCACGCCCGACCTCGGCATCTACGCCGAGTTCTACCGTGAGTTCATCGCGGCGTTCGAGCGGGTGCGCCTCCTCGAGGCCACCCCGGAGGCGGCGCTGGGTTTCGCCCAGAAGCGCCTCGATGAGAGCTGGGACCGCTACGTCCTCAGCCTGCGGCGCCACGGGCAGGCGCTGCCGGTCGCCATCACCAACTCGCGATGACGCCCCGCGAACGCAAAGGCCTCTTCGCCGGCCTCGGCTTCACCAGCCTGTGGATCATCGGCCTCGCGGTCTTCACCGGCTACCCGGTGGTGGCGTCGCTCTACTTCAGCTTCTGCGACTATTCGATCCTCAAGGCGCCGGTCTGGATCGGCCTCGAGAACTACCGGCACCTCGTGCACGACGAGCTGTTCTGGAAATCGCTCCGCAACACCCTGTTTTACGCCGGGCTCGCGGTGCCGCTCGGCACGGTGGTGTCGCTCGCGCTCGCCGTGCTGCTCAACCAGGAGGTCCGCGGGCGCACGCTCTTCCGCACCATCTTCTACCTGCCGTCCATCGTGCCGGTGGTGGCCTCGGCGATGCTCTGGCTGTGGATCTTCAACGGCGAGTACGGGCTCCTCAACGCGGCGCTGAAGCCGTTCCTCGCGGTTGTCGGCCTGACGCCGCCCGCCTGGCTGGCCGACCCCAACTGGGCCAAGCCCGCCCTCGTGATCATGAGCCTCTGGGGCACCGGCAACGCCATGGTCATCTTCCTCGCCGGGCTCCAGAACGTGCCGAAGGAGCTGTACGAGGCGGCCGCGATCGACGGCGCGACCGGCTGGCGGCGCTTCTGGCACGTCACCCTGCCGATGATCGCGCCGGTGATCTACTTCAACGTCATCATCAGCCTGATCGGCGCGCTCCAGGTGTTCACCCAGGCGTTCATCATGTCGGAGGCGGCCAACGGCAACGGCAACGGCTCCGACGGCAATCCCGCCCGCTCGACGCTGTTCTACACGATCTACCTGTTCTCGACGGCGTTCTACGACCTGCGCATGGGCTACGCGAGCGCCATGGCCTACGTGCTCTTCGTCGTCATCGCCGTCCTCACCTGGCTGGCCACGCGCCTCTCGCGCGAGCGGCTGGCGCAATTCGAATGAGCCCCCTGCGCCGGCGTTCGCCTTTCCCGCGGATCCTGCTCTACGCCGTCCTCCTCGCGGCGTCGGTCGCGTTCGTCGCGCCGTTCGCGTGGATGATCGTCACCTCCCTCAAGCCGGTCGAGCAGGCCATGTCGCTGCCGCCGGACTGGATCCCGCGCGAGTACGATGCGGTCATCGCCGGCCGGCGCGTGGAGGTGACGAAGGACTACGAGCTGCGCCAGGCCGGCGAGGTCGTCGAGATGACCGCGGGCGAGGACGCCGGCCGGCGCGTGTTCCTCTCCGCCCACCAGCTCGCCGCGGGCGCCGGGCCGTGGCGCGTGGTGCATTCGGTCGCGCCGGGCTGGTGGCACGTGACCGAGCGCCTGGGCGAGGGGCGCGGCGCGGAGCCGCCGCGCTGGGACATCGTGCCGCCCGAGGCGATCACGAGCCGGGTCCGCCTCCGCTGGGTCAATTACCCCGACGCCCTCGCGCGCCTCGGCGGCGACACCGGCGGGGACGATCCCGCGGCCCGACTCGGCCGCGTCAGCTTCTGGGTCTTCCTCGGTAATTCGCTCACCGTGTGCCTGCTCGGCGTCGCCGGCACGGTGCTGTCGAACGCGATCGTGGCCTACGGATTCGCCCGGCTGAAATGGCGCGGGCGCGACGCGTTCTTCGCCGTGACGCTGGCCACGATGATGGTGCCGTTCCCGGTCCTGATGGTGCCGCTCTACGGCGTGTTCCGCGGCTTCGGCTGGATCGGCACCCTGCTGCCGCTGTGGGTGCCGGCGTTCTTCGGCAGCGCCTTCAACATCTTCCTCATGCGGCAGTTCTTCCGCACCATCCCCGAGGAGCTGAGCGAGGCCGCGCGCATCGACGGCTGCAGCGAGTGGCGGATCTTCTGGCGCATCGTCCTGCCGCTGAGCAAGCCCGTGCTGGCCACGGCCGCCCTGCTCCATTTCCTGTACGCCTGGAACGATTTCATGGCGCCGCTGCTCTACCTGACGCGGAAGAGCACCTACACCCTGTCGCTCGCCCTCCAGAGCTATGAGTCGCAGACCGGGGGCGTGCAGTGGCATTATTTGATGGCCGCCAGCGCCGTGACGGTGCTGCCCGTGGTCGTGCTCTTCTTCTTCACCCAGAAGGTGTTCATCCAGGGCATCGCGACGACCGGCTCGAAAGGTTGAGCGCGTTTCATGGAGGTTAATGGGGAACTTTTGGCCGAATTAGGTGTTGTCAACGCCCGGCTTTGCCGCAAGAACCCCACTCGATACCGACCTTAGCAAACTACTGATTGATGGCTATCGCACCCTCCCCCGGTGGCCGCCCCGGCTACCCACCGCGCCGCAACACGGATCCGTTCGCGAACATCCGTCGTAACCACCGGATCAAGGCCGAGCAGATCCGGGTCATCAGCCCCGAAGGCAAACAGCTCGGCGTCATGCCCACCGGCAAGGCGCTCCAACTCGCCCAGCAGTTCGATCTCGACCTCGTCGAGGTGGCGTCCACCGCCCAGCCGCCCGTCTGCCGGATCATGGATTTCGGCAAGTACATGTACGAGGAGTCGAAGAAGCACTCCCATGTCAAAACCACGGCGAGCCGGATCAAGGAGATCGAGTTCAGCGTCCGCATCGAGCACAATGATTTTCTCACCAAGCTGCGCCACGCCGAGGAGTTCCTCGACCACGGCAACAAGGTGAAGCTGCGGCTCAAGTTTCGCGGCCGCGAGATGGCTCACACCGAGATGGGCTTCGAGGTCGTCAACCGCGCGCTCACCGAACTCAACACCATGGGCCATCCGGACGGCCCGCCCAAGCTCACCGGCCGCAACATCTACGTCATGCTGACGCCGCTGCCGCCCAACAAGCGCAAGCTCAAGTTCCACGTCCGGGAGGCGCCCGGCCCGGCGTCCGCGCCTGCGGCGGCGGCTCCGGTTCCGACCGCCTGACCCGGAAAGCCCCATGGCGCGGCTCCGCGCACGCGGCTGGGTGGCGACCGTGGGTCTGGTGATGCTGGCGGGCGGCTGTGCCGCCCCGGTCTCCGGCCAAGGCCATCCCGAGCCCGCCCGCACGGCCGCGCCGGCAGCCGCTCCGCCCGCGCGTCCGTCCGTGGTGACGGCCCGGATCACGGCGCCGCCGCCCGATCCCGCGCCGCGGCTGTGGCCGGTCAAGCGGCTGTTCAACCATGACTACGTCGACGTGCGGGCCGTCGCGGACCGCTACGCGCTGCGCGCCGAGTGGCTCGTCAGCGGCCGGACCATGCGGCTCGCGGATGCGCAGGGCCGCACCCGCCTCAAGTTCGAGGAGAATGACCGCGACTGCTTTCTCGACAACCTGCGGGTCTTCCTCGGCGACGCCGTGGTCGAGTACAAGGGCACCCTCTACGTCAGCAAGATCGACGTCATCAAGACCCTCGTGCCGTTGCTCCGCCCGCAGGAGCACGCCGGGCACCTCCCGCCGCCCCCGCGCGTGATCGTGCTCGATCCCGGGCATGGCGGCAACGACGACGGCACGACCAACCCGCGGCTCAGATTGCTGGAAAAGGAGGTGACCCTCGACACGGCCCGGCGCCTGGAGCTGCTGCTGGCTGCGCGGGGCTACCGGGTGGTCTTGACCCGCACGGAGGATCGCCGCGTGGCCCTGGATCGGCGCGACGAGATCGCCGACTCAGCGCATGCCGACCTCTTCGTCAGCATCCATTTCAATTCCGCCGCGCCCACGGTGTCGGGCGTGGAAACCTGGATCATGACCCCGCAGTTCCAGACCTCCACCGAGGTGGAGCAGGACAAGAGCATGATTCCGGCCGCCTATCCCGGAAACCGCCAGGACATCGCGAACGTGGTGCTGGGCTATGCGATGCACCGTCGCGTGCTGGCGGACCTCGGCACCTCCGACCGCGGCCTGAAACGCCGCCGGCTGGCGGTCCTGCGCTTCCTGAACTGCCCGGGCGTGCTCGTCGAATCGGCCTATCTCTCCAACGAAGCCGAGGCCCGGCGCGTGGCCACGCCCGAATACCGGCAGCGCATCGCCGAGGCCATCGCCCATGGCGTCGCGGACTATGCCGCAATGCTCGCGTCCCTGCACCCCGGTGCCCCGGAAACCCGCCCCGCGCCCCCGCCGTCTCGATGAT
>JBAIXJ010000242.1:0-6214 GCA_037916645.1 Opitutales bacterium
CAAGGGAATGCTGCTGGAGCTGTTCCAGCTGTTTCTCGAGTTCGCGGAGCGGCTTCTCGAACTCCAGCGAGAAGGAGGCGGTTCTGGCCATGGCGCAAGGCTACGGCCGGGGGAGAAACGGTGTCAATCGGGCCGGTGGGGGCGCGCGGCGATGACCATCACTCGCCGGCGGGCGCAAAGCCAGCCCGACCGGGGAAAGGTGCGGTGAGGCGGAATTCATCTCCGCCGATGATGGATCACCGCCCCGCCACGGCGGCTCGGCGCCCGACCCTCGGCGCTCGTCTCTCGACTGAGGCTCCTACTTCTGCAGGTCCGCCTCGACCGAGATCGTCACCGGCACTTCTTCGCCCAGCATCCCGGCGAGCCGCGTGATGCCGAAGTCATTGCGACTGAGCGTCGTCGTCGCCTCCCACCCGCTGAGCATCGCTCCCCTCATGCCCGGCCCAAAGCCGAGCGACTTCGCCTTCAGAACGACCTCCTTGGTGATGCCGCGGATCGTCAGGTCGCCCACGATGTCGAACGTGTCCGTCCCCGTCGCCTTCCAGGCTCTGCTCTTGAAGGTCATCGTGGGGAATTTCGCCACATCGAAGAAGTGGTCGCTGCGCAGGTCCTTGTCCCGGTTCTCCACCCGGGTATCGACGCTGGCCACGTCGATCGTGGCTTCAACGGTGCTGTTTTCGACATGGTCGCGATCCACCACGATGGTGCCCGAGAATTTGGTGAACGAGCCGGGCACGCGGGTAAAGAAATGGCGGATCGTGAAGCCGACCGAGGAATGGACGGGGTCGATCTTGTAGGTCTCGACCGCCGCCCGGGCGGTCAAAACGAGTCCGGCCAAGGCGGCGGACAGCGCGAGGATTCTGGCGGATGGGATCATGGGTATGGCGGTTGGATTGTCGGACTGAGGAACGGGGGCGGGGTGCGTCTGGCAACCCGTGGACCGTAACGTTTTGGTCATGTTCCGGATGATGCGAACGGCGGCGGCCAGCCGGGGGACGCCGCCGGGATTCTGATGGACCGAAGGCCGGCGCACGGTATGTCTGATCTCCCACCCCGATGTCATTTGTCCGGGATTTCATCCTGTCCGCGCCGCGCCGGCTGGCGATGCCGGTGCTGGCGTTCCCCGGGGCCCGCCTCGCCGGCTGCACGGTGGGCGAGATGGTGACCGATCCCGCGGCCCAGGTGGCGGCTCAGCGGGCGCTGCACGCGCGGTACGAGACGCCCTTCGTGATGACCGCGATGGACCTGAGCGTCGAGGCCGGGGCGTTCGGGTCCCGCGTGTTTGCGACGGAGACGGAGATCCCCACGGTGACCGGGCGGCTGGTGACTGACGGCGAGCAGGTCGCCCGGCTGGCGGTCCCGGCGGTGGGCGCCGGGCGCACCGGCGTTTACCTCGAGACGGCACGCCGGCTGGCCCGGGAGCCCGGCGGCGCGATCGCGCTGGGCGGAATGATCGGCCCCTTTTCGCTC
This sequence comes from Opitutales bacterium, assembly GCA_037916645.1. GTDB lineage: Bacteria > Verrucomicrobiota > Verrucomicrobiia > Opitutales > Opitutaceae > Fen-1467. The sequence goes on from JBAIXJ010000242.1 coordinate 1,471, forward strand.
GCGGGCCGGCTCTTCGGGGTCAGCGAGATGCTGGTCGAGACGGCCGATCACCCGGAGACCGTGCACGCGCTGCTCGCGAAGACGACGGAGTTCCTCGTCGCCTACGCGCAGGCGTTCCGGGCCACCGGGGCGCGCGGCCTCATCATCGCCGAGCCGGCGGCCGGCCTGATCTCGCCGCCGGCGATGCGCGTTTTCTCCTCGGCGTACATCCGCCGGATCGTCGAGGCGGTGGCGGGCGACGATTTCGAAATCATCCTGCACAACTGCGGCGCCAAGACCGCGCATCTGGCGGCCGTGCTGGAGGCCGGGGCCGCGACGGTGCATTTCGGCCGGCCGATGGATCTGGCCACCGCGTTCGCGCGCGCGCCGGCGGACGTCGTGGTCTGCGGCAATCTCGATCCGGCGGTGGTTTTCGGGGAGCTGCCGCCGGAGGAGGTCCGCGCGCGGACCCTGGCCCTGCTCCAGGCGGGCCGCGACCGCCGGGGCTTTGTCATCTCGTCGGGGTGCGACGTCCCGCCGACCACGCCGCCGGCGAATCTTGATGCGTTCTTCGCCGCGGTCCGGGAATTCAATGCCGCCGGCTGACGGCGATGCTGCGCGCCGGACTGTACGATCGGGCCCCGCTTGCGCCGGCCGGCGCGGCCGGAATCATCGGGCCTGCCAGCCTCCGGGCGGAAAACGATGAACGTGCGCGAGCGAATCGAAACCTTCTGGTCGGGCGGGCGGCCCGACCAGATCCCATACACCATCTACTGGAATGAATGGCGTCACACCTCCGCCGATCCGGCGTGGCAGGCCCTGTACGCGAGCGGCCTGGGCGTGACGTGGTACCTGCGCTCCTTCGCCACCGCGGTCCGCGACGTCGAGGCGACAGACGAGCGTTACGTCGAGGCGGGCCGGCAGATGCGGCGGCAGGCGCGCCGCACGCCGGTCGGGGAGGTCCACGCCACCTGGGAGAACGGCTGGAACAAGAAGTACTTCCTCGAGACGCGCGCGGACTACCGCGTGATGACGTTTGTGGCGGAGCACACCGAGATCACGCCGAGCTACGACGCCTACGCGGCCCAGGCCGCGGCGCTGCCGCCCTGGGGCATCGCGATCCCGGAGCTCTGGCGCACGCCCCTGCAGCAGATCCTGGTCGATTTCGCCGGGCTGGAGAACTTCTGCTGGCACCTCGTGGAGTACGAGGAGGAGGTGCGCCGGCTGTACGCCGCCCTGCTGAAGAACTTCCGGCGCATCGTCGAGATCGTGGCGCGCGGCCCGGGCCGTTACCTGTCGAACCTGGAGAACTTCACCGCGGACACCCTCGGCCCCCGGCGATACCGGGAGTTTCTCCTGCCGGTCTACGAGGAATGCTTCCCGCAGCTGCATGCGGCGGGCAAGCTCATCGGCTGCCATTATGACGGCCGGCTCGCCAGCTGCCGCCAGCAAATCGCGGGGGCGCCGATCGACGTGATCGAGTCGTTGACTCCGCCGCCGGAGGGGGATCTCACGCTCGCCGAGGCGCGCGCCGCCTGGCCGGACAAGCTCTTCTGGTCGAACCTCAACGTCGGCTGCTACGATCTGCCGCCGGCGCAGCTCCGGGAGCTGGTCCTGCAGCGGGTCGCGGAGGCCGCGCCCGACGGCCGGCGCCTCGCGTTCGAGGTTTCGGAACAGTATCCCGCCAACTGGCGCGAGTCCATGCCGGTCGTGCTCGCGGCGCTGCAGGAAACCCGCGCCTGACCGGCGGCGCCGGCCGCCCGCGGCGGATCAGGCCCAGAGCTCGCGGGGAAAGTCGCGGTACAGGTTCCGGAACGCGCGGGAGTAATGGAAGGTGGCCGCGCCGACCCGCAACAGGTCCCGCACCGGCAGGGGCCGGCGACGGTTCCGCAGCGGGTTCTTGGCCTCGGCCTCGTGGACCTGGCGGGCGTAGAGCGCGGCAAACTCCCGGAGGGGAACGCGCGTGGGCGTCAGCGGATGCATGCAGTCGTGCAGGTCATGCGGCCGGTCGACCCAGATGCGCGGCTGCATCGCCCGGTAGTCGTCGGTGCCCGGCGAGGGGGTGCAGACGGTGAAGCTGCATTGCGCCGGCGGCATCGCCTGGACGTAGTCCCGCAGGGTGGCAAACTCCCCGGGCGTCGTCTCCGGCATCAGCATGAAGGCCGCGTGCACCGCGACGCCCAGCGCCCGCAGCGCGGTGTGGGCCTTCGCGTTTTCCGCGACCGTGGAGCCCTTGTGCACCCGGCGCAGCTGCTCGTCGGTGGGAAACTCGAAGCCGATGAAGGCCGCATCCAGCCCAAGGGCGCGCCAGACCTGGAACACCTCCGGGTGGTGGTTCACCGTGGTGGCGCGGGTCCAGGCGAAATAGCGTTTCCGGATGGCGCGCCGCGCGATCGCCTCGGCGAGGCGCAGCGCAAAGTCCGCGTCGATGAAGTTCTCGTCGTCGCAAAAATAGACGTGGCCGGTGGGCAGGGCGCTGATCTCGCTCGCGACTTGGTCGGGGTCGCGGGCCCGGTGCTGGCCGCCGCAGAGCTGCGGCACGATGCAGAACGTGCAGCGCATGCGACAGCCGAAGGAACTGCGCACCATCGAGACCGCCGGGAAGATGCCCTGCCAGGGCTGGGCATCCTCGCGGGCCCAGACGCAGGTGTAGCGGCGGGAGTCCCACAGATCGCGCCGCGGCACCGGCAGCTCCGCGGGATCCGGAAAGCGCGGCCAGGTGAGGGTCGCGGCCGGGTCAAAGTGCTCGCCCGTCCGGAGGACGCCGTCGATCCCTTCGGCCGGCTCCCCGCGCGCCACGGCCTGCACGAGCGCCCGGAAGGGCAGGCAGCCCTCGCCGCGCACGATCAGGTCGATCGCGCCGATGTTGTAGTCTTCGGCGGCGACGGAGGCGTGGTGCCCGCCGACGACGATCAGCGCCGGCGGCGCCGCCTCGCGCGCGACTTCCGCCAGCGTCTTGACCATGGAGGCCTCGTGGGAATAGCCCGTGAAGCCGATGATGTCCGGCGCGAGCCGGCGGATGGCGCGGCGCAGGGCTGGCGCCGCCCGGCGGTGAAACCGCAGGTCGAGCACGTGCACGCGGTGCTCCCGGGGGACGGCCGCCGCCAGATAGCCCAGCTCGATCGGCTCGAGAATCTGGAACCGCTGCAGCGCCTGGATCGTGGCCAGGCGCGGCTGCGGCTTGACCAGCAGGATCGTCAGCTCGCGCTGGCGGCGGATGACGGGCCCGGGGGAAGAATCGTTCATCAGCGGACGGTTGGATGCAGCCGCGGACGGTCCGAGAATGGCGGGCGGCGACCGGCAGTCGATCATGCAATGCGCCGCCGGACGGGCGGCGGACGGCAGATCGATCAGAGGATCAGCATGGCGTCGCCATAGCTGAGGAAACGGTACTCGCGGGCGACGGCTTCGGCGTAGATTTCCTTGATCCAGGCGATGCCGTCGGTCGAACCGGGGCTGAGGAACGCGGCGACCAGGCAGAGCAAGGTGGAGCGCGGCTGATGGAAATTGGTGATGAGGGCATCGACCCCGCGGAATTCGCGCGGGGGATGGATGAAGATCCCGGTGTCCGCGACCAGGGGCTCGTGAAGCGGCTGCGGGTGGCGCTCCAGCGAATCCTCGATCGCGCGGACGGCGGTTGTGCCCACGGCGACCCGGCGGCCGGGGCCCGGGGCCAGCAGCAGCCCGTGCGTTTCCGGCGCCAACTCGTAAACCTCATGATGCATCGGGTGCTGCTCGATCGTCTCGGTCGTGACGGGGCGAAACGTGCCCAGACCGACATGCAGCGTCAGGTCGGCGCAGCGCACCCCCGTCGCGGCCAGCCGCTCGAGGAGTTCCGGCGTGAAATGCAGGCCGGCTGTCGGTGCGGCCACGGCGACCGGATGCGCGCGGTCAGCGTAGACGGTCTGGTAGCGTTCGCGATCGAGGCGGCGTTCCTCCTCCGTGTGCCGGTGGTGGATGTACGGCGGGAGCGGAACCTGCCCCAGTCGGCGGGCGAGGGCAGGCACGGATTCGTTCCGACGGGTGACGAAAGCGATGCGGGCGGCGCCGTCGGCGTCCTTGGCCATCACGGTGGCGGTGAATTCCGCCTCCCGGCCGAAGGTGGCGCCGGCGGGAAGGCGGCGCCCCGGCCGGAGCAGGCACCACCATTCGTTGGGCGCGGTGGCGGCGGGCCGGAGGAGGAAACACTCGACCTTGCCGCCGGTCGGACGGAGCGCCAGCAGGCGCGCCGGCAGGACCGCGGCATTGTTGCGGAAGAGGATGTCGCCGGCCCGGAGAAAATCGGGCAGCTCGGCGAAGACGTGGTGGGCGACCGTGTGCGCGCGGCGGTCCACGACCAACAGCCGCGAGCCGTCACGGCGCGCGGCCGGGGTCTGCGCGATCAGGCGTTCGGGCAGGTCGTAATCGAAGAGTTCGGTGCGGAGGGGCACGGTGGTGGGCAATTAGCGTGCGGCGCAAATTACCCGTTTCGTTCAAAGGAAATGGCGCCGAAGGAACGACCTGCCCGATCCGCTTTTCAGATAGCGCTCGAAGGCGATCGCCCTTCTTTCGTCTGCGAAACCCAAATAACAAACCAGATGCCAGGGGCGGAGCGCTGCCGTGTGACGGCATTTCCCTGAGCTGTGCTCGGAGATCCTGAATCTCAGGTTTCCTGTCTGGCCGACGTAGTGCTTTGCCCGTTCGAAGACGCTCTCGATGAGGTAGACGTAATGCATAGGGGGACGCCAATCTGGCCGAAAAGCCCGCCTCCGCCAAGCCTACGGCG
>JBAIXJ010000243.1:0-1619 GCA_037916645.1 Opitutales bacterium
CCAAGTGGGAACTGATCGCGGTGACCGACGAGACCCCCGAAAAGCCCGAGGTCGCCGCCGTGGTCCAATCCTATGAAACTCGGATGGCAGACCAGTTGAAGGCCGTTGCCGGCTCGACGGCGGTCCCCCTGGACACCCGCAACGAACTCGTCCGCGTCGCCGAGGCGCCGGTCGGGAATTTCATCGCCGACCTCATGCGCGAGGCCATGCAGGCGGACGTGGCGCTGGTGAACGGCGGCGGGATCCGGGGGAACGCGGTGACGCCGGCCGGCCCCTTGACCAGGGGCGACGTGCTGAAGATCCTGCCCTTCGCCAACAAGATCGTGAAGCTCGAGGTCACCGGTGAGGCCCTCCGCGCCGCGCTCGAGAACGGCGTCAGCCAACACGAAAAGAACGCCGGGCGCTTTCCCCAGGTCTCCGGAATCCGGTACGTCTTCGATCCGAAGAGGCCCGCCGGCTCGCGCCTGGTTTCCGTGACGGTCGGCGGCAAGCCGCTCGACCCTGCCGCCCGCTACAGCGTGGCGACCTTCGAGTTCTTGATGGGGGGCGGCGACGGGTACACGGTGCTGCAGCAGGCCAAGGTCCTGGTGAACCCCATGAGCGGCCCCATGGACTCCGACCTGATCCTCGAGCGTCTCAGGTCCGGACCGATCGCGCCGGCCGTTGACGGCCGTATCCAGGTGGCCCAGTGAATTCCACGGGCGGCTCGCCCGCGAACGGTCGGAAAGAGATCTTCCGTGGCCGGGTGGTGAACCTCAACCTGGAGACGGTGACACTCCCGAACGGGGCAACGATCGAGTTGGAGGTGGTCCGGCACCCGGGGGCCGCGGCCGCCGTGCCGCTGACGGACGACGGGAACGTCCTGCTGATCCGCCAGTACCGGCATGCCGCAGGTGGGTACATCGTCGAAGTTCCGGCGGGAAAGATCGATCCCGGCGAGGAACCGCTCGCCTGCGCCGCCCGCGAGGTGGAGGAAGAGATCGGCCGCCGGGCCTCGTCCCTCGTCCCGATGCTCAGCTTCTACACCACGCCGGGCTTCACCGACGAGGTGATCCACCTGTTCCTGGCGACCGGCCTCACCCCGGGGACCCAGAGCCTCGAGCACGACGAGGTCCTGGAGGTCGTGGAGATGCCGCTGGAGCAGGCCATCCGGCACATCGCCGACGGCACCATTCGGGACGCGAAGACCATCATCGGCCTGCAGGCCGCCTACCTGGCGCGAGCGCCGAAAAGGCCATGAGGGCACTCGCGCAATCGCTGCTCAAGGTGCTGGAGTTGCTTCCCGGCATCGGGCAGAGCCTGCGCGTCGTCAACGTGCTGCACGCGATCCGCCGCCGAGAGGACGAGCGGAAGTGGGCGGAAGCCCGCGCCCTGCGGAGCACGGCGCTGAAACAGGTAGCCGCGGCCCGGTCGGCGCCTCTCTGGCGGTCGGAGGGCGAGGACTTGCTGCACAACCGCCGCGATCCCGCCGCCGCCCTGGCGGCTTTCCAGCGCGCCGAAAAGGCGCTGGGGCTTTCTTCTTCGCTCTACGGGGTGTCCGCGCCCGATCGCATCTTCGCGGGCGCGGCCCAGGCGGCCCTGGCGCTCGGGAAGTTCGAGGAGGCCCGCGCGTATCTGCG
>JBAIXJ010000244.1:0-1679 GCA_037916645.1 Opitutales bacterium
GCGTCACTTGGGCGGGGTGCTCTACCTGTTCCTGCGCGGCATGACTCCGGCGCACGGCGACCGTACCGGTATCTACCGCATCCCGGCGGAGGCGGAGAGGATCGGCGCATTGGATCGGCTGGTGGGGCCATGAGTCCAGTGGCAGAGCAGCTCGACATCGGCGATTTGGATCGGCACGTGGCGGAGGTATGCGCCCGGCTGCGCGGAAATACCGATCCGCTGATTGCACACAGCCTCCGCTTGGCGTGCCGGCTGACGGCGGAAGGGCATATTTGCGTGCATCTGGCCGACTGGGCGGGCCGGGACCTGAGCGAGGACCTCGTCGCGCCGGCGCTGGATGCCTGGTGCGCGGCCCTGTCGGAAAGCGGGATGGTCGGACGGCCGGGTGAGGTGCACCCGTTCATTCTCGACGACGCCGGACGGCTGTACCTGTACCGGTACTGGTCCTACGAACGCACGCTCGCCACGGACCTGCTCGCGCGCATTGCCACGCCGGTTCCGCTCGATCCCGCGGCGCTCGGGCGTGCCCTCGATGCCCTGTTCGAACCCGCGCCGAACGGGGCCTAGAACCGGCAGCGGCTGGCGGCGGCGACGGCGGCGCAGCAGCACTTGACGATCATCTCCGGTGGACCAGGCACCGGCAAGACCAGCACGGTCGTGAAGATTCTGGCCCTGTTGTGCCGCCTGGGCGAGGCACGGCCCGAACGGATCAAGCTGGCGGCTCCCACCGGCAAGGCCGCGGCGCGCCTGCAGGACGCCATTCGCGCCCAGCGGACCGTGTTCGATCAGGCCGGCGGCGCGGGCGTCGCGCTCGAGCCGGCGACGCTCCATCGCCTGCTCGGGTATCAGCCGGGTTCCGTTCGCTTCCGCCACGACCGCGAAAACCCGTTGGCCGCCGACGTCGTCGTCGTGGACGAAGCCTCGATGGTGGACCTGGCGTTGATGGCAAAGCTGGTCCGGGCCGTGCCCGACCGGGCGCGGCTGATCCTGTTGGGCGACAAGGACCAGCTCGCGTCGGTCGAGACCGGGGCCGTTCTGGGCGATCTCTGCGGCGGCGCCGGTGCGCCGCGAGCCGACACGTTGCCCGGCATCGCGGGCTGCATCGTGGAATTGGACCGCAGTTACCGGTTTGATGCCGGGAGTGGAATCGGCCGACTGGCGCGCTTCATCAACGCCGGCGATGGGGCAGCGGTCCGCGAGTTCTTGGAGGGGGGCGCCTCAGCGCAGGTCCGCTGGCACGCAGTCGCAGATCCTGCCGAGCTCGGACGGCGTCTCGCCGCCGATGTCGATGTTTCCCCGCTCGTCACTGCGGGCAGCGCTGAAGACGCGCTGAACAGTCTGGACCGCCTTCGCATTCTCGCCGCGCACCGCGGAGGCCCCTTCGGCGTGGACCTGCTCAACGAGCGCGTCGAAGGCGACCTCGCGAGGCACGGGTTGATTCGGCGTTCGTCGGGCTGGTATGCCGGCCGCCCGGTGCTGGTCACGGCCAACGATTACAATCTCAAGCTGTTCAACGGCGATCTCGGCATCGTGCGGTCGGACGGCGAGGGATACCGCGTCTGTTTCCGCGGGGAGCACGCCATCCGGAAATTTCCGCCAGCGCGGCTGCCCCAGCATGAGACCGCCTACGCCCTCACCGTGCACCGCAGCCAGGGGTCGGAGGCCGACGAAGTCCTGCT
>JBAIXJ010000245.1:0-2165 GCA_037916645.1 Opitutales bacterium
GGGCCTCGATCTTCCAGACCTTGCCGGCGACTTCTGCGACGATGTCCATTTCGGCTCCGCGGGTGATGCGAACGGCCGCGACTATAGCAAGTCGAAACGGGGATCGCAGAGGTTGCGGCCGCCAGTGAAGATAGGGGACACTAGCACGGCGAAGGTTCCGCCAAGAGAAGCTTCGCCATGCCAAGGGAGAATTCGATGACACCGTATTGCCTGCGTCGCAGTAGCGTCCTGATTTCGAGCGCCGTCGCCGGCCTGCTGATGGCCGCGCCGGTCTTTTCCCAACAACCTGCAGCGGCTCAGCCCGCGGCCGCGCCCGCAGCGGCACCGGCCGCGCTGCCGCCCGGATCGCCGCTAATCGGCCGCCCGGAGGGCAATGAGGCCGCCGCGAAGCTCGCGCCGGTCGCGCCGCCGCCGCTGCCCGCGCCGGCCGACAAGCTGCCGGTCAGCAAGCTCAAGCTGCCGCCGGGCTTCAACATCGAGGTCTACGCGAGCGGCATCGCCAACACGCGCTCTCTGCGCGTCGGCACGAACGGCACCGTGTTCGTCGGCACCCGCTTCGGCAACAAGGTGACCGCGATCGTGCGCAAGGACGGCAAGGTCGAGACCTACACGGTCGCCTCGGGCCTCTACCGGCCGAATGGCCTGGCCTTCCGCAACGGCACGCTCTACATTGCCGAGCTGTCGCAGATCTCCAAGATCGACAACGTGGAGAACGTTCTCGACAACCCGCCCAAGCCGACGGTGATCTACACCGACCTGCCGAAAGACGAGGCGCACGGCTGGAAGTTCATCGGCATCGGCCCGGACAACAAGCTCTACGTGCCGGTCGGGCAGCCGGGCAACAACGTGCTGCACGACAAGGACCACGGCCAGATCCGCCGCATCAACCTGGACGGCACGGGCGCGGAAGTCGTCGCGCTCGGCGTGCGCAACACCGTCGGATTCGACTGGAACCCGCAGAACGGGCAGCTCTATTTCTCCGACAACGGCCGCGACTGGATGTCAGAGGACGTTCCGGAGGACGAGCTGAACCGCGTCACCGCGACGGGCCAGAATTTCGGCGCGCCCTATTGCTACCAGGGCAACCTGCCGGATCCGGAGTTCGGCTGGGGCCACTCGTGCAGCGAATTCGTGCCGCCGGTGGCGCTCACCGGGCCGCACTCGGCGGGCCTGGGCATGCGCTTCTACACCGGCAAGATGTTCCCGGCGAAGTACAAGAACGCGATCTTCCTCGCGCGCCACGGCTCGTGGAACCGCTCGAAGAAGGTCGGCGGCGACGTCATGGTGTACCACCTCAACAAGGACGGCACGGTGAAGTCCTCGGAGGTCTTCCTGACGGGCTTCATCGACAACAACAGCTACATCGGCCGCCCGGTCGACGTGGAGTTCATGGCCGACGGCTCCATGCTGCTGTCGGACGACTGGAACGGGGCGATCTATCGCATCACCTACGGCAAGCCGAAGGGCGCAGGCAAATAGCCTGATACCGGCAATCGTGCGCCTCTGCACGGCGGCGGGCCTCGCGCTCGCCGCCGGCACGGGGCTGCACGCGCAGCCGGTAGCGGAGCGCATCCCGGTCTGTCTCGCTTGCCACGGCGAGAAGGGCCAGTCCGTCAATCCGGACGTCCCGTCGCTGGGTGGGCAGCCCGCGCCTTATCTGCTCATCCAGATCTACCTGTTTCGCGAGGGGCAGCGCGCGGTGCCGCTCATGAACCAGATGACGAAGGGGCTCTCGGACGACGACCTGCGCGCGCTGTCCGACTCGCTCGCGAAGCTGCCGCCGCCGCCGCCGTCGGCGGACGCGCCGGACCCCGCGCGCGTAGAGCGGGCCCGTGCTTCGATCACGCGGCACCGCTGCAACACCTGCCACAACCTGGATCTGTCCGGCCGCGAGAACGTGCCGCGAATCGCCGGCCAGCGCGAGGACTACCTCGCCAGGACCCTGCGCGAGTACAAGAACAACACGCGGCACGGCTACGACGGCGTCATGGCCGAGGTGCTCGGCGCGGTCACCGACGGCGAGATCGCAGACCTCGCCCACTACATCGCGCGCTTCCGGTGAAGGTCGTCCGGGCGAAAGAGTTCAAAGGCGACCGCCCCTGGGCGGCGATCGACGTCGCGAACATGAGCGGCACGACGACGCGCGTGCATTGGACCGACCAGCC
>JBAIXJ010000246.1:0-1729 GCA_037916645.1 Opitutales bacterium
GACGGGAATGCCGGCGCGCAGCACCAGCCACGCGGGCAGGACCAGGCGCGCCCAGAGGCCCGCCCGCCGCAGGCCGGCGCAAAGGGCGGTGACGGTCGCCGTGCGGGCGGCGGTGATCGCAACCTCCTCGCCGTCCTTGTCCGCGGCCAACGGGATCGCGGTCCAGTGCATTTCGGTGGCGGCGGAGGGAAAAAGCTGCGCCACCTCGAACCGGAGGATCTGGCGCCGCCTTCGCCCGGAGACCCGCGGGAGCTGAAGCGTCTTGTGCCACGACAGGTGGGGCGGCAGGCCGAGGACGCACACGCCGCGCATCCCGTTCCGCCCGGCGATCCGCGCGGCCGCCGCGCATGTGGCGGCGACCCAGTCGGCGTCGTCCCGCGGCTGAGGGAGCAGCGCTTCCGCCGCGCATTGGGTGAGCTTGGGTCGGCCGTGGTCCAGGCGGCCAAAGCGGCCGACCGCCACATGGCTGGCGCCGCAGTCCACGGCCAGGAGGGACGAGGAGCGCATAGGGGATGTTTCTGCTATTTGCAAAATCCTGCTTTCGGCAAGCCTAAACCGCGCCCCGCCCCAAAAAACATTGCCCGGCCGGCCCCGCCCGCCACGCTCCCCCGAGCGCATGTCCCCCGCCCTGCCCTACAAGATCAGCGTCCTGGTGTTCCTGGAGAACCAGGCCGGCGAGCTCCTCCTGATCCACCGCAACAAGGCGCCCAACTTCGGCAACTGGAGCCCGATCGGCGGCAAGCTGGAGATGGCCGACGGCGAATCGCCCTTCGAGTGCGCCGTGCGCGAGACCTTCGAGGAGACCGGCCTCCGCATCGAGGTGGCGGACCTCCACCTCTTCGCCATGATCGCGGAACGCGCCTACGAGGGCGACACCCACTGGCTGATGTTCCTGTTCCACTGCCGGCGCCGGCTCGAGGCGCTCCCGCCCCACATCTCCGAAGGCCGGTTCGCCTTCTACACCCGCACGGCCGTCGATGGCCTCTCGATCCCCGAGACCGACCGCGCCGCGCTCTGGCCGGTCTTCGACCGCTACCGCGACCGGTTCGTGGCCCTGCGCGCCGACTGCAGCCCGGGCCGGCCGGTGCAGGCGGTCATCGAGGAAGTGACGCCGCCCCCCCGGCCTCCGGCGTAAGGCAGGCCCCCGCGTCGGCGCCGCACCCCAGGCCCGCGGGCGGCGCATCGCTGTGCCTCGTTCACGGCTGGATTCCGTCCGGCGGGACCCAAGCTGGTCCGCGGCACGGCAAATGGCATCCTGCGCTTGATTTCTCCGCGCCTTATACCGACCATTCACCGCCACTCCTTCGCCCACGCTCGTGAGCAAAAAGTCCTCAGACACCGTCGATAAGCCGGCCGCGCCGGCGGCTGCCACCGTTTCGCCGTCGGCCCGCAAGCCCGTCAATGCCCGCCTGACCGCCGCGGAGCGCGTCGAGCTCTACCGCGTGATGATGCGGATCCGGCGCTTCGAGGAGCGCTGCCTGCGCAGCTACCAGCAGGGGAAGATCGGCGGCTTCCTGCACCTGTACATCGGCCAGGAGGCCGTCGCCGTCGGCTGCTGCTCCGTGCTGGAAAAGACCGACCACCTCATCACCGCCTACCGCGACCACGGGCACGCCCTCGCCGTCGGCATGAACCCGAACGAGCTCATGGCGGAGCTCTACGGCAAGGCCACCGGCTGCTCGAAGGGAAAGGGCGGCTCGATGCATTTCTTCGATCCCGCCCGCAACTA